>CANHAW010000222.1 GCA_947458675.1 Beijerinckiaceae bacterium | reverse complement strand
GGCGAGACTGGCGAGGAGGAATCCGTGCTGGGGCGCGCCATATCGGGTTCGTCCCTCTGACGCAGTGACCGGCTTGGTCGACTCGTTTCTTGTTGCAAGCCTTGTTGCAAGCCTTGTTGCAAGAATTTGTTTCGTGCCCCTGCCTCGTGCAGAGGTTGCGCGCATGATCCGATCCCGATCGAAAGACCTGTCATGAAGCTCCTCTCGTTCGCCGTTCTTGCTTTCTCGCTGCTCAGTTTCGCGCTCGGCGGCACCGACAAGGTCGACAATGGGATTTCGCTTGGCATTGCCAGCCTGCTCTGCGCCGGCGCCACTTTCGGCGCGCAGAGAATTTCGAGTTTCCTGAAAATCTTCATCGCGATTTTTTCGACCGAGACTTTGGTTTTCGGTCTGGCACTTTACGCATCCAAACTCGGTTTCTGGCCTGAATGGGCCGCGAGCTACGTTTTGCCTGACGGACTGCCGTTTACGGTTGCCGTTTTCGCCACGCTGGTTTTCGTCATTTCGCATATTCCGGTCATCCGTTCGATCACCGGCATTGCCGACCGCTATTTCGAAAATCAGGATCAGGGCTCGGTGCAGATCTGGCCGTTTCGCCAGATCCAGGTGCTTGAGCGGCGGGCGGCCATCGCCATGGTTGTCTTCCTTGTGGTGATCAACCAGGCGCAGGTGGCGATTTCGGTTCGCCTGTCGTTTTTCAACCGCGACTGGTTCAACGCCATTCAGGCGCGCGACGAGACGACGTTCTGGAATTTGCTGCTCTGGGTCTTCACGCCCTGGGCCTTCATCTTCGTGGCCAGCAACATTATCGAATATGTTGTCCAGTCGATGCTCATCATCCGTTGGCGGCGCTGGCTGACCAATCATTATATCGGGCGCTGGCTGGCCGGGAATACGCATTACCGCATGGGTCTTCTCAATGCCGATGCTGACAATCCCGATCAGCGCATTGCCGAAGATGTGGCGCGTTTCATCGATGGCGGTTCTGTTGGCAGGGGCATTTACTCTTATTCGATCCTGCTGATTTCCATGCTCTCGACTTTGGTGTCTTTCTCCATCGTCTTGTGGGGCCTGTCGGCCAATTTCACCATTCCGGGCACAGAGACGAAAGTGCCGGGCTTCCTGTTCTGGGTCGCGCTCGCCTATGCGGCTTTTGGCACGATCATCACCCATTGGATCGGTCGCCCGCTGGTTGGCCTGTTCTTCGAAAAGCAACGCTATGAAGCCGATTTCCGCTTTTCGCTGGCGCGGCTGCGCGAATATGGAGAACAGGTTGCGCTGCTGGGTGGCGAACGCGCGGAGCAAAATTCTCTGCGCGGGCGCTTTCGCGCCATCATCGGCAATTACATTGCCATTGTGCATCGGCGCAAACAGCTGATGGCTTTCACTTCGACCTATGGGCAGATCTCGCCGATCATTCCCTATGTCTTCGCTGCGCCCTTTTATTTCGCGGGCAAGATTCAGCTGGGCGTCATGACCCAAACAGCGGGCGCCTTCGGACGCGTTGAAACGGCGCTGACATTTTTTGTCGATTATTATACGTCGCTCGCCGACTTCAAGGCCGTGCTCGATCGTCTCACCTCTTTCGATACAACGATCGAAAAGGCGCGCAGTCTCGATCAGCAACCCCCGCGCATCGAAACGCGACCGCATGCGGGCGACGCGCTCAATATCGGGCGTCTTGAAATCCGCCTGCCTGATGGCCGCCCCATCGTCGAAACCACAGGCATTACTTTCCGGCCGCGTGAGCCGGTGCTGCTCACCGGCCCTTCGGGCTCGGGGAAATCCACTCTGTTCCGCGTCATTTCGGGCGTCTGGCCATTCGGGCAGGGCGATGTCGGCGTGCCTGAAAAGGCGAGCCTGCTGCTCTTGCCGCAAAAACCCTATCTGCCGCAGGGAACGCTACGCAATGCCGTTACCTATCCCAATCCGGAAGCGGATTTTTCAGATGCGCAGATTCGCGAGGCGCTGATGGCGGCCCAGCTGCCCTTGCTGGCCGAGCGCATCGATGAGGAGGGTGTCTGGTCGCAGCGCCTGTCGGGTGGCGAACAGCAAAGACTGGCCATTGCGCGCGCTCTTCTTTCCAAGCCCGATTGGCTCCTGCTCGACGAAGCGACAGCGGCTCTCGACGAGGAGCTGGAGGCGGAGATTTATCACACGCTTGCACGTTTGCTGCCGGAGACGACGATTGTCTCTATCGGCCATCGTTCGACGCTGGTGGCCTTCCACAAGCGCCGTATTCACATGCAGCGCGCTGCCGGCGGCGCATTTGCGCCGGTTGATCGTGTCGATGCAGCCGAGTGAATTTTAAAAGCCGCGCGAAAAACTGAGCGTGCCGCTGGCGCTTTTCACTTCGAGCATGCCGTTGACAATGTCCCAGACGGGCTGATCGAACAAAGCGCGCAGGAAAGCCTGTTCAAATTGCATCGCCGGCGCCGGGCAGGCCTTCTTCGTTGTCGCAATGCCGCCAACAGCAAAGCGCTGGCCGCGCACGGGCCACATGGTCGCCGACCATGTGTTGCAGCCGGCAATGCCCGCGCCGCGGAATTGGCCGTCGATGCGCATGGTCGCTTCCATTCCAGCAGGGATGGGCTTTCCGTTGAGCATCCGCAGCGTCCAGGAGGAATCCTTCGGGAAGGTTTTTTCTTCCTTCGGCTGCTGCTGCTGTTGTGCTGGCTTTGCCTGTTGCGCGCTGGCGTCTGCCGGCAGGAGCGGCAGGCAGGAAAGGGCAAGAAGGGCGAGACCGCGACACAATTTCATTGGGGGATTTCTCCTCGGCAAGGCGCGTCAAGATAGAAGGCTGAAGGCCAGCCTGCAATCACCCCTTTACCAATCGAGAGAAATGCGGTCATCGCGGACGATCCATTCATCCCGGATGATGGTGTAGCGCGCCTGATAGAGGCCTGGCGGCCAGTGGGCCTCGCTCGCGCGGCGTCGCCCGGCCATGAGCCAGAAGACGGCCTTTGGCCCGTCGAGCGGCTCCAGCAGGTTTTCGGCCAGGATCTGACCGTTTGGGCCGATGATCGACAGGATCTGGACATCGCCGGCCCGCAGGCCGAGCACGCTGACATAGGCGGCGATCATGGGGCTGGCGCGCTTGGGAACACGGGTCTCCAGTCCCCCCGCATCGACCTCCTCGCGCGTCACCGGGCCATCGGCAAATCCAAAAGCCAGCGGGAATGCATCGAGGTAAAGCGATGCCGGTTCGATATTCTTCCACAAGGAGCGACCCTTTGTCTGGCATGCACCTGGAGGCATGTCGGGTGCTTGGGGATCGATCACTTTTCCCTTGTGCCGCACGGTTATGTGCAAATGGGGAAATTCGGTGCGCCCCGACAGGCCGATCTCGCCGATCTTGTCGCCCGCCCTGACGCGCGTGCCCGGCAGGGGCAGAACCGAACCGCGTTTCAAATGGCAATATTGCGTCTCCCAGCCGTCGGCATGTTCGATCATGACCGCATTGCCGCAATCGCGCCCGGCAAGATCGGGCGCATGGGAGGCGCGGATCGAGACATCCGGCACGCCGTCGCGTGTGCGCAGGACTTTTCCATCCGCGGCGGCGAGAACGCCAACGCCGCGCTTCATCTCGGCGAGATCGCGCAAGCGGATGTCGGTGCCATTATGGCCATCATAGGTGAGTGCGCCGCAGCGGTGGTCGCGCCATCCCCGCCCGGTGTCATGATCGATGAAATTCTGGATGACGCATGTCTCACCCAGCCGGCAATCGACCGGAAAGGTGAGGGCGATCTTCTCGCCAGCAGCCCCGGCCGCACCGGTCAGGAGCGGGAAAAGACATAAAAAAATCCATGCGCGCATAATATGCCCGTCTTGGGCATTTATCGGGCCTGCGTCAAGCGATCACGCGTGGCGGCCGAGAACCTCCTGAACCGCCTTGAGGATATCGCTTTCGGCGACGCTGAATTGGGCGCGCGCCCGCAATTCCAGATAATCGGAGCGGTCCTTCGTCGAGGCGGCAAGCTCGGCACCGAGGATGAGATCGCGGATCGAGACTTCGCCTTTGTCGCGCTCGTTCGAACCCTGGATGACGGCGCAGACCGATTTTCGCTTGTCGGCATATTTCATCTGCGCATTCATGCCGGCTGCGCCCAGATAAAGTTCGGCGCGAATGCCGGCTGCGCGCAATTGCGCGACAAAGCCCTGGTAGCGGGCCATGTGGTCGCGATCGAGCACGAGAACGACAACGGGTCCGCGCATGTCCTGCGCAAAAGCCAGCGGGCTCTTGATGGCGGTCAGCGCCGCCAG
>CANHAW010000221.1 GCA_947458675.1 Beijerinckiaceae bacterium | reverse complement strand
TACAAAGCTCGTCGAAAAACGACTGTTGGCCTCCATGCTTATCGCTGGAGAGCCCAAAAGTAACATTCCGAGCAACATTACAGCTTGGAGCACGCTCCAGCTTGTGGACTTAGCTGAGAGCCCAATCAATATATTCGATCCTCATATACATCTAACCGGAACCTATACTGATACAGCGGCCCAATTCTAAACTTTTCTTAACAGCGGGTACGCCACGAGGGTAACCGAGACAAAAGCCACCCCCGCCTTACCGGGGAGCTCATTTCGCCATGTGCTAGCTAGATCATCCAGCCCGCTTCATCCCCTTAAGCGGCCCCTTGAGCCTAAGCCGAGCGGTGCCCTTCTCGGCGAAATCCTCGATCTGGATATCAAGCTCGCCAAACTTGACCGCCTCTATGGTCGACCTGATCGCGTCTAGGAGGTCATGAATATTAAAAGTCGTGATGAAGCGCAGCGCAGACCATGAAACAATTTGCCGCTCGGGCCAGCTCGCACGATGTAGGGAGGGCGCACGCCACGGAATTTCGCACAGCGCCTACGCGCGCGGCTAATGCTGGCGCTCAGAAGCCACGAGGAAAAGACATGCGCCCAGCGGGTCCGCTATGGGTCCGCAGCGAAATTTGGACGCAGAAAAGCTATCACCCGCTAGGGCGCTAACTCTCTGTTTTTGTGGAAGCTTCGAATGGTGGGCGCACTAGGGCTCGAACCTAGGACCCGCTGATTAAGAGTCAGCTGCTCTACCAACTGAGCTATGCGCCCATTCGAAGAAGGCTGCGGGGCGCGATGTGCCCTGGAGCGAGCGGGGGTGTACCAAAGGCACAGGCCGCTGTCCAGTGCGGGAGGCCCAGAAAGAGCGGAGCGAGCAAGGGGGCGTGTATATCGTCTGGCCTGCATTGACCCGGGCCTGGCGGGAGGGCAGGATTCTGCCATTGCTTGGGCTTTCAGTCCGTCATTTTTTGTTTTTTCCAAAGGTGTTTCATGCTGCCTGTGGTGGCTCCGGTCCGTTGCAAGGAAGCCGATTTTCTTCTTTTCTCGACCTCCGATCTGATCAGCCGCCATTTGCGCCAGAAGGGCGAATGGGAGCCCTATATCCTGCGCATGAGCGAATTCATGCTGGGCGACATGCAGGCGCCGCTCGTGCTCGATATTGGCGCCAATCTCGGCGCCTATTCCGTGCCGATGGCCAAATTCGTGCAGGCGAGGAAGGGCAGCGTTCTGGCGCTTGAGCCCCAGCGCATCATTTATTACCAGCTATGCGGCAATGTCTTCCTGAACCGGCTCGACAATGTCGTTGCTTTGCACATGGCGGCTGGTGCGGCGACCGGCACAATCGACATTCCGCTCGTCGATTATGCCGTCAATCCCAATATTGGCGCCTTTTCGCTGACGCCTGAATTTCGCCCGCCCTATACGCGCGGCGCGATCTCGCAAGCCGCATCGGAAAAAGTCCCGATCACCGCGCTCGACGATTTGGCAACGCCGCGCACGGTCTCGCTGATCAAGCTCGATGTCGAGGGCCATGAAAATGAAGTGCTGCGCGGCGGCCAGGACTTTCTGCGCCGCCACGGCTTTCCACCCATCATCTTCGAAATGTGGGATTTCCCATGGTTTGCGGAAGGACGGGCGGAACTCACCCGCTCTTTTGCGGACCTCGGCTATCATTGCACGGCTATCAGCGCGACCGATTATGTCGCCCAGCATGCCGATGCGCGAAATCCGGTGCGTTTCCGCCGCGAGGGCGACCGGCTCATCGCCGATCGCTCTGCTTGATTAAGGCGTCACGCTGCGCACGCCCGGCTCGATCGCCTCGGGAGGCGAGCGGCGGCGTTTCACCATCAGCTTGTTGAGGGCTGCAATATAGGCGCGCGCGGAGGCAACCAGCGTGTCGGGATCAGCGCCCTTGGCGGTCACGCCGCGCCCGTCTTCATGCAGGCGCACGGAGACTTCGGCCTGCGCATCCGTGCCCTCTGTCACAGCATGGACCTGATAGAGTTCGAGCACGGCATTATGCGGCACCAGCGCATGGATGCAGTTGAAGATAGCATCCACCGGACCATTGCCGGTTGCCTGATGTGTCGCCTGCACACCATCGATGGCGAGCGTGAGAGTGGCCGATTGCGGGCCTTTGGTGCCCGCAACAACAGCGAGTTCGAGCACTTTGATGCGCTCGCCTGCATGGCCGATTTCGTCATCGACCAAAGCCTCGAGATCTTCATCATAGACGATCTTTTTGCGGTCGGCCAAATCCTTGAAGCGCTTGAACGCATCTTCCAGCGCATTGTCGCCCAGCGTATAGCCGAGCTCCTTCAGCTTTTCCTTAAAAGCGTGACGGCCCGAATGTTTGCCCATGACGAGCGATGTCTTCGACACGCCGACGCTTTCGGGCGTCATGATTTCATAGGTCTGCGCATTTTTCAGCATGCCATCCTGATGGATGCCGCTCTCATGCGCAAAAGCATTCCGGCCGACAATGGCTTTATTATATTGCACCGGGAAAGACGTCACTGCTGAGACGAGTTTCGAGGCGCGCGTCAGCATCGTTGTCTCGATGCGGTTCGTATAGGGCAGAACATCGGCGCGCGTGCGCAAAGCCATAACGACTTCTTCGAGCGCCGCATTGCCGGCGCGCTCGCCAATGCCATTGATCGTGCATTCGATCTGGCGCGCACCGCCGCGCACGCCAGCCAATGTATTGGCGACCGCAAGCCCCAGATCATTGTGGCAATGAACCGAGAAGACAGCCTTGTCGGAATTGGGCACACGCTCGCGCACGGTGCGGAAAATATGCTCATATTCGTCCGGCACAGTATAACCAACCGTGTCTGGAATATTGATCGTCGTCGCGCCCGCCTTGATGGCGGCCTCCACCGTGCGGCAGAGAAAATCCATTTCCGTGCGCGTGCCGTCTTCTGCCGACCATTCGACATCCTCGACATAATTGCGCGCGCGCAGCACTTGCGCGGTGACCATGGCGAGAACTTCGTCGGGCTCTTTCTGCAATTTATATTTCATATGCAGCGGCGAGGTGGAGACGAATGTATGGATGCGCGGACGTGCAGCATGTTTCAGCGCATCGGCAGCGCGGTCGATATCCTTGAAAGCGGCGCGGGCAAGGCCGCAGACCGTGGCATTTTTCACCACTTTGGCAATGGCCGACACGGCTTCGAAATCGCCTTCGGAGGCGATTGGGAAACCGGCCTCGATAATGTCGACGCCCATTTCATCGAGCAGCAAAGCCACTTCGAGCTTTTCGTCATGCGTCATGGAGGCGCCGGGCGATTGCTCGCCGTCACGCAAAGTCGTGTCGAAAATGACAACGCGGTCGCGGTCGGCTCCGGGGGTGTTGGTCTCGTTCGGGCTGGCCATTGGTCTGTCCTGATAATCTGCGCCTGAATTCTATGGGGCGCGCTGGCTGATCTTCATCGGCTCAATACCCCCTGGGCGCCCAGGCAAAGCCCGGCCGGCGCTCAGGGGCGGCTAAGAAGAAGCAGCCGGAAAGCCGGCAGAGGCGCGCGCGAAGGCCGGCCCGCAAGGCCCGCATTCGGCGACAAAAACAAAGTGGCGAAACGGGCCACGACAACCTCTGCTAGCAAATGGCCCTGATGGCCTGCCCCACTCATAACCGATGCCGGCCTTGCCATGCAAGATGTCGCGCCACGCCTGCGCTTGACCGGAGGGCGCGACCTTCCGATCCTGCCGAGAAGATTTTGGAGGATTCGGATGATGCTGCGCCCTGCCCTTCTTGCCCTCGCCCTGCCGCTGCTGGCCGGCTGCAATGCCGCCAGCGGCCCTGCCGTGGGCAGTGCGGCCCTGCCCTCCGGCAGCGGCTGCGCGGCTGAGATCCGCCGTTTCGATGCCGTTCTGGCAGCGGATCTGGAGAGCGGCAATGTTGCGGCAAAAGTCCATGAGCAGATCCAGCGCGAGTTGCAGCCGGTGCGCGCCGCCTGCGCGAGCGGCCAGGATGGAGGGGCCATTGCCGGCACAAGCGCGATCAAGCGCCGCCATGGCTATCCGGGCTGAGAGAAAGCATATTTCAGATAGGGCAGCATGAAGGGCGGCATTTTCAGCCCTGCTGCAGCCTCCACCTGCCCCACCTGATGGATGCGCGCCAGCTCCGGATGTTTTTGGCGTGCGAGCGCATCCTCGATCCTCGCCACGGCTGCCGCGCCCCTACCCGGCACACGGATTTCGCGCATGAAGGCAAGATAGCCGCCGCAGAAAATGGCATCCCAGCCGGGCCGCACATCGACATCGGCGGGGCTTAGCCCCGTCTC
>CANHAW010000220.1 GCA_947458675.1 Beijerinckiaceae bacterium | reverse complement strand
TCCTCAAGGTGCCGACCGGATGAGGACCGCCAGCATCGAACTCGCCCATTTTCTTTCAGGCAAGATCCTGTTCATCCATGAAGGCGCCGGCGCGGCTGACCGCTGGGGCCGCATCACGGCGCCGCTGCGCACAGGCGCCGGGCAGGATCTCGCAAACTGGCTCGTGGGTCTGGGGCTTGTGCGTGCCGACCCGGTCAAAATGGCCTGTGCGCCCGACCTCTACGCGGCCGAGGCGCGGGCGCGGCAGGCAAAACTTGGTCTCTGGGCTGATCCGGTTTATTCGATCCTGGCGGCGAATGATCCCGACGCGCTCAAGGCACGCGCAGGGGAATTCGTTATAGTAGAGGGACGGGTCTTGCGCATTGGCCAGACCTCCACCCGGTTCTATCTCGACTTTGGACCCGCCAAAGGCATGGATTTGAGCGTCACATTCGACAGGCGAGCGGCAAAAGCCTTCTCCGCCGCTGGATTGAGCCCGGATCAACTCGCAGGCCGTGCCCTGCGGGTTCGCGGGCATTTGCACATGCGTCCGGGTCCGCAAATTGAAATTGCCGGGCCGGCCGCCCTTGAAGCGACCGGGCGCTGATCGGCCATGAGCTTCGCCCCGCCATTTTTCACCCTGCCCCGGACCGGCCTGCGCATGGCAGCCGCAACAGCCCTCGGCCTGTTGCTCTCGGCATGCGCGGCACTCGATCCGGGCGGACGCAAGCCCGAATTGCCGGCCGTTCCCACAGCCGCCCCACGCACCACCGGCAGCGATACACCCGCCGCCACAGAACATCGCCGGCTCGTCACCCTGTTTGGCGGGGAATATCGCTCATCTGCTGCGGAGCTCTATCTCAACGGTATTCTTGCGCGACTGGCGCGAACACCTGACAGCAAGGGCGACGCCTATCGCGTGACGATTCTCAACACGCAAGCCGTGAATGCCTTTGCTCTGCCCTCAGGCAATCTTTATGTCACGCGCGGCCTGCTCGCCCTCGCCAATGATTCTGCCGAGATTGCCGCAGTGATGGCGCATGAAATTGCCCATGTCACGGCGCGCCACGCCAACCAGCGCGCCGAACTTGAAAAAAATGCGCAAGTGATTTCGCGCGCTGCATCTCTGATCCAGAGCCGCGAAAAAGGCGAGGAAGTGCAGGCCTCAGGCCGCCGATCGCTGGCGAGTTTCTCGCGACAGCAGGAGCTGGAAGCCGACCAGATCGGTGTCCGCATGATTGCGGCAGCCGGCTACGATCCCTATGGCGCAGCGCGTTTCCTGACATCGCTTGGCCGCTCGGCCAATCTGCGCGCCGCTTTATTCGGCCAGAGAGGACAAGAAGAACAGCCCGATATTCTGGCGACGCATCCCTCGACGCCCGAACGTGTGCGTCAGGCGCTTGCAGCTGCGCGACAGCATGGAGCGCCGGGGATTGGTGCGGGCGGACGCGAAGAATATTTCAATGCAATCGACGGGATCGATTTCGGCGACGATCCGAATGAAGGTTTCGTGCGCGGGCGCAGTTTCATTCATCCGAAACTGGGTTTCAGCTTCACCGCGCCCGAAGGTTTCGTGCTTGAAAATTCGACCCAAGCCCTGCTTGGCCTGGCTGCTGGCGGCGCTCAGGCCTTGCGCCTCGACAATGTGAAACTGCCTGCCACAACCAGTCTCGAAACCTATCTCGGTTCCGGCTGGATCGAGGGAATCGATGCAAGCTCCATACGCGCGACAAGCCTGAATGGAATTCAGGCCGCTCTCGGCCGCGCACGCGGCGGCGAATGGCATTTTCGCGTGGCTGTCATGCGTTTTGGCGCCGATGTCTATCGGTTGATTTTCGCCACGCGCAATCTGTCGCCGGCAATGGACGCGCGCTTTATCGAATCGATCGAGAGCTTTCGACCGCTCGAAACAGAAGATGCGCAGCGCGTGCGCCCGCTGCGCATCCGCATCGTCACGGCAAGTGCAGGCGACACGCCCGCCACGCTCGCACAGCGCATGGCTGTGTCGGAAAAACCGGTTGAACAATTCCTGCTGCTCAACGGGCTTGAGCCCGGTGCGGTGCTCAGGCCCGAAGAGCGATACAAGATAGTCGTCGAATGATCAGGCGAGTTTCGCCTTGAAGAAATCGACGGTGCGCTGCCACGCCAGTTTAGCTGCCACATCATTATAGCGCTCGGCGCTCGTTTCATTATGGAAGGCGTGATTGACGCCCTCATACATGTAGAGCTGATAAGCAATATTGGCCGCCTTCAATGCCGCTTCATAAGGCGGCAAAGTGGCATTCACACGCGCATCGAGCGAAGCGTGATGCATGATGAGGCTGGCCTTGATCTTGGACACATCCTCAACCTTGGGCGCAACACCATAGAAGACGACGCCCGCATCCAGAGCCGGCGTTGCCGTCGCCAATGTATTGACCACGCCGCCGCCCCAGCAGAAGCCGACCGCGCCCACTTTCAGGGATGGCGATTTCGCCTTGAAAGAGGCAATGACAGCCGCCGTAGAGGAAACGACCTTCGGCATATCCGCTTTGGCGATCATGTCGCGCGCCTGATCGGGATCTTGCGGCGTGCCACCTTGCGGCGTCAGGAAATCGGGCGCGAAAGCGTGGAAGCCCTCAATGGCAAGACGCCGCGCGACATCTTGAACATAAGGGTTGAGACCGCGATTTTCGTGGATCACGATCACGAGATTCTGAACGATCTCAGGCCCCTTGGCTTTCGGAAAAGCCAGATATCCCTTGAGCTCGGCAGCAGGCAGATCGAGCGATGTCGCACCGATGCGCGGATCATCGGCGGCCACCACCGATGCATGCGCGTAACTTGGCTCGATCGCGCTCAGGATAGCCTGTGCCGCCGTAACGGAACCGGCCAAGGCAACCAGCCGCTCAAGAAACACGCGACGGTCGAGCGGCCGGTGTGTGTATTCGTCATAAAGATCGACAAATCGCTGGTCCATGGGGGGATCCTCTTTCGGTTGCTGTTGTTTTCTCATCTGGCCACAACCATCCGCACGCGCAAGCTTGGCAAATGCTTCGGATGATCCGGGTCCAAACCTCTCTCGTAATCCAGAGGAGAGGTTATCAGGAGACGAAAATGGCGCAATTGGCAGGTGTCCGGCGGCAATTCGTCAAAGCCGCCATGGCGGCCCCCTTCCTCGAACGCGAGGAAGAGCGTGCGCTCGCGGTCCGCTGGAAGGAAAACCGCGACGAGCGTGCCCTTCACATGCTCGCCCATGCGCATATGCGCCTTGTCATCGCTCTGGCCACGCGTTTCCGCCATTACGGCCTGCCGCCGGCAGATCTCATTCAGGAAGGGCATGTCGGTCTTCTGGAGGCTGCCGCCCGCTTCGAGCCTGAACGCGAGGTGCGTTTCTCGACCTATGCCACCTGGTGGATCCGCGCCTCGATGCAAGATTACATCCTGCGCAATTGGTCGATCGTGCGCGGCGGGACAAGTTCCGCGCAGAAAGCGCTGTTCTTCAACCTGCGACGTTTGCGCGCACGGCTGGCGCGAGACACCAATCAGGGCGACCCCTCGCGCATTTTCGCTACCATTGCGCAAGCCATCGGCGTTTCACAGGCCGATGTCGAATTGATGAACAATCGCCTGTCGGGCCCCGATGTCTCACTCAATGCGCCGGTCGCCCAGAATGACAATTCGTCGATGACTGAACAGGTCGAATTTCTTGTCGATGACAAGCCGCTTCCCGATGAAGCCGTCGGAGATTCGATCGATACGGGCCGGCGGATGAATTGGCTGCGCGAAGCGATGGGAGTTTTGTCGGAACGTGAATTGCGCATCGTTCGCGAACGACGTCTGGCCGAAGAAAGCGCGACGCTCGAAGCCTTGGGCGTTCGCCTTGGAATCTCGAAAGAACGCGTCCGGCAGATCGAGAATCGCGCAATCGAAAAATTGCGCCGCGCCCTGATCGAGCGCCATCCCGGCGATGCCGCAAGCGCCATGATCTAGGACGAAAATGCAAAAAAGCCCGGCAAAGCCGGGCTTTTTCAATCCTGCAGGCAAAACGGCGCTCAGGCCGCTTCGTCGACATCGCCCTCGTCTGTTTCGCTCTCCGCATCGACCTCATCGCCGGCCTCAGCCTCGACATCGGCCTTGCCACCGCGACGCGGTCCTTTTTGCAATTGCGATTCAATCAGTTTGAGCGCTTCTGTCTCCGTCAGCTTCTGCACTGCGGCAATCTCACGCGCCATTCTGTCGAGCGCGGCTTCATAGAGCTGACGCTCGGAATAGGATTGCTCGGGCTGGGCCTCTGAACGATAGAGATCGCGTACCACTTCGGAAATCTGCAACAGATCGCCC
>CANHAW010000219.1 GCA_947458675.1 Beijerinckiaceae bacterium | reverse complement strand
GATGGTTTCCGTGCCGCTGGCATAGAGCAGAATGCTCGCCCCCAATTCCCGAATGAAGATGATGAATAGCATGATCCAGGCGGCGATCAGCGCGGGCCGCAGAAGCGGCAATAGAATATGCCGCATGGTTTGTGCCCAGCTTGCACCATTGGCGCGGGCGCTTTCTTCAAGCTCCGGATGGATGGCAGAGAGCATGGCGCTGACCGTGCGCGTGGAGAAGGGAAAGAAGCGGGCGATATAGGCGATGAGCAGAATGGCCAGCGTGCCATAAAGCGGCGAGCGGATCGCCAGCACAAGAAAGAATAGCGACAGAACAATGCCGGGAATGCCCAGAGGCAGCGACAAAAGCGCATCGGCAAAACTTTTGAAGGCGGAGCGAACGCGAAGCAGATAGTACGATTGCATCCCGCTCAGGATCACGCCGAGGGTGGCTCCTGTCACAGCGAGAAAGAGCGAATTCAAGATCGCTTGCTGCGTCAGGCTATAATCGAACAGAACATAGCTGAAATTCGACAAAGTGGCGGTAGAAGGGTTGAAGCGGCCCGTCCAGATCGGTGACAGAGCTACCAGAATAAGAGCAATGACCGGCAGAACAACGCTGGTGAGCAGGAAGATAATCTCGACGCTGAGGGCAAGAAATTTCGCCCCGCCCTTCAGCTCGATCACGCGTGGCTTGTAGCCCTTGCCGGAGACAATGTCGTAGCGGCGCTTGCTCAGATGATGTCGCTGTAGAAGGGTCAATGTGACGGTCACGAATGTGACAAAAATACCGAATGCGGCCGCTTTGCCCAGATCGCTTGGGTAGCGTACGAGTGCAAAAACCTCTGTGGGCATTGTGCGAATGCCTTTTGTCGCGGTCAGCGCAAGAGGAACATCGAAAAGGCCCGCGCTGGTCACGAAAACAATCAGCGCTGCCGACAAAAGGCCGGGCTGGATCAGCGGCAATGTGACGAGACGGATCGTCGTCCAGAAGGATGCGCCATGCACGCGTGCTGCATCCTCGAAAGCAGCATCCATGCGTTGAAGCGGCGAGATGACGAAGAGATAGACATAGGGCGTGTAAAAGAGTGAGAGAATCCAGATCACGCCGCCCAGCGAATAAATATTTGGCCCTTCCACAGGCTCGCCTGTGAAACTGGAAATGGTTGTTTGCATGAGGCCGCTATAGGGCGCGACAAGAAAGATCCAGTCGATAGCGCCGACATAGGGCGAGAAGAAAAACGGCACGAGATTGAGCGTTTTGAAAATCTCTCGTCCGGGCACATTGGTGCGGCTGACAATCCATGCCAGCGATGTGCCGAGCACGAGGCTGATCACCATGGCGCCAATGCCGCAGATCAGGCTGTTGAGGGCTGCCTGATGAATGCGTCGGTCGGTAAAGAGCCAGTAGAAATTGGCCAGAGAGAATTGCGGCTCGTCGCCAACCCATATGAGCAGCGACCGGACCAGGCCAGCCATAAAGGGGCCGATGATGAGCAAAACGCCAATGCAGACGCCCGCCAGTGGCAGGCCCGACTGCCAGCTGCGGCGCTTTTGCATCTTGCTACCGGGTCCCGCCTGCATGGTGTGGCGCCTCAGCTTTGGTCATTTGGCATGTCGGGATAATCGCGCGTCGGCGCGCGTGGCTTTTCTGCCCAGCGAGGCAGAGCAAGGCAGCGTGCCACCCATGCGCGCACCGCCGGATAGGAATCGTGCGGCAAGCCTGCATCGGCGGATGACCAGACATAGGGAAAGCAGGCAATATCGGCGATGGTGATATGGGGCGCTGCCAGCCAATCCTGGCGTGAAAGCCGCCATTCCATCGTGTCCAGGGCGGTCTTGCCGAATTTCTGATATTGGGCGAGATGGCTGGCATCGCCGATCACCCAGCGGTCGCGCATGGTTCCACGGCGGGCATATTGAAGGCCGAAATGGATCTCGCAATGGGCCAGCGCAATCCAGTGCATGACTTCAGCCATTTTTTCAGGCTCGATCGGCAGCCAGTCGGTGCGGTTCATCTTGCGTGCGAGATAGACCATGCAGGCAGTCGAATCCCAGAAGCGGCGATCGCCGTCTTCCAGAACAGGAACCTGGCCACGTGGATTTACATCCGCGATAAATTCCTTCTTCTTGTGTTCCCATTCGAGAAGATTGACGTAAACCTTCTCATAGGGAATTTCGAGCTGCTCAAGAAAAATGCGGACTTTCCACGAATTGCCCGATTCATACCACGTGTAGAGTTTCATCGATTGCGTCTCCTCTACCAGCCGCATTTCTCGCTTGAGAGGGACGGAACCTTGTTTAAATCTTGGGCGATCTGATCGATCACGAGGCCATCCATGACGGGCTAGGGCGGGCGTGCTTGTCCGCAATCGCGTGCCATCAGCTTGGCCCCGACTTTCAGACCCGCAACGCCATGCTTGTCGAAAAGGCGATAGAGAAAAGCCGCATCGACCTGAAGATCGTGCGCCTGTTTGTATTTTTCTGCACAGACGTGATCGTAGAGTTTGCGCATCAGCGCCGGAGCGACAATTGCGGTGGGTGCCAGAAAGCCTGTTGCGCCCGTTGCATGAGCGGAGACCATATATTCTGTCCCGGCAACGAGCTGGAAGCTCGGGCGCACACGGCTGGCATCGGCGATCACTTCGATCATGAATTGCCAATCCATCTATACATCGATCAGACCCGCGATATGCGGTGTTCTGGCAATCAAGGCCATGACTACCGGGGTCTTGATTTTCACATGATTCATTTCATGCGGCGAATTGTAGAGATAGGTCGGTAGCTGTGCCGCCTCTGCGATGGCAGCAAAATGTTCGATCAGCATGGAATCGGGTGGCGTCCAGTAATAGGGAACGCTTGCCATGACAGCGGAAGCCCCGGCGGCTTTTGCATGCTGTGCCAGATCGACGGCAATGCCGGTGCCCGCTTCGCTGACATTGGCGATGATCGGCACGCGGCCAGCCGCTTTTTTCAAGGCGCGCTCGAGAATCGCCTTCCTTTCCGCTACCGGCAGGCTGACGCTTTCACCCGCATGGGTTTGGATTGCGAGGCCTTCGGCTCCCTGGGCGATGTGAAAATCGATCGATTTGTCGAATGTCTCGAAGTCGATACGACCGTTGGCGAAGGGCGTGAGCGGCGCGTGAACGAGACCGAAATGGAACTTGGTCATTTTTTTCTTCCTTCCGCTCACCAGCCGTAGGGTTCGCTGTCGAGAATGCCGAGCTCAGCCAGCGTTTTCTCGATATGTTTGATGCGCTCAGGGCTTGCTGTGGGCAATGGTGCGCGCGTCGGGCCGACATTGCGCCCCATGATCTGCATGCCGCCCTTGAGCGAGGAGGGATATTGATCGCGAAACAAATGCCAGAGCTGCGACAATTTATATTGCAGTTCGCGTGCGCGTGCCCAATTGCCGCTCTCGCAGGCAGCAAAGAGTTCGTTCACAAGATTGGGGCAGATCGCCCCCGCTGATGAATAAGATCCCTTGCCGCCAAGGCAGACCGAAGGAAGCAAATACTCGACGCCTGCAATCATCGCAAAATCCGGACGGATCGGCAGGGCCACGCGAAGAATTTCAAAAAAGCGTTCCGAATGGAAGCTTGCGTCCTTCATGCCGATGAGGTTCGGCAGTTTCTCCAGAAGGCGCCGTGTCAGGTCAGCGGTGAATTCGACGCCTGCCAGATAATCGGGCGAATTATAGGCAATCAATGGCATATCGAACGTCGTGCCGAGATTGACGAAATGATTGTAGATCGATTCCAGCGGATATTTCCAGAAATAGGGCGTGATCGCGATAATCGCATCGGCACCCGATTTCTGCGCATGGCGCGCCAGATCATATGTATCCTCGAGCGCCAGCGCGCTGACATGGATGGAGATCGGCACGCGTTTGTTGACGGTGCGGATGGCGACCTCGGCCAGCGCCTTGCGCTCAGGGATCGTCAGATTGTGCGACTCGCCCTTGTGGTGAGGCCAAGAAATGGCTGTTGCTCCCGTGCGGACATGGAAGTCGACCATTTTTTCGAAGGTCTCGTAATCCGGGCTGAAGTCTTCCTTCAGCGGAGTGATCGGCGATTGCATCACGCCTTTGAGCACAAGGGACATGTCTGCTCCATTCTTGAGAGCCCGGTTGCGACCGGCAGGATGCAGGCATGTTCGGGGCTTTACCCCCGGACCCTCCTCCCTGCGCCGGCCAATGGGCCGTGCGGCTGTTCTTGTTTGAAGCACAGACTAGCACAGGCGCTGGATTTGTCGGCGATGCTGTGCTGGAATAAGTTTCAATGTTAAAGTTGACAATCTGGGGGGTCAATGGATCGTCTGCATGGCCTTCTCACGTTCCTGAACGTGGTCG
>CANHAW010000218.1 GCA_947458675.1 Beijerinckiaceae bacterium | reverse complement strand
GAGGATGTTCGCATCGGAGTTCAGATCGCCCAGAATTATGGCGTTCGCGTGCATCTGCTGGGGATCCAACCGAGCAAGGCAAGCCAGTCGCAGCAACTCCTCTGGGAGGCCGATACCACATCAGAGTGGGGCGTAGACGTCGTCGAGTCGTTCCTGTCAGTCCGGTCAGCCTCCAAGCGGCAGGCGAGCGAAGCAACTGGCAACGTCGGCGAGACGCTGGACACGTTGGCAAGGAACGCTGCGGAGGAACTTCTCGATCACGAGTTACGTGCGCTGCCGACGGGCCAGCAAAGCAATTGGCAGCTACCGGCAGATCTGGATGGAAAACTGCTCGTTCTTGCGGCCCGGACCCTCGGTAGAGATCTGGATCCGGCGGAGAAGCGCGATATCCGGTCGTCGTTTCGGAAATGGGCGCGAGCGCGGCAGGGCGGCTGAGGGCCCTTTGTCTTTTGACGGGCCCGCTGATTTGGGTTAGGCCGCGCGGCAGCATTGTTGCGATTATCGCTACATCCCGTCCTTGACCATTGAGCCCCCATGAACCTCTTTGCCGAGTTCCAGACCCGTGTTGCCGCGATCCTCAAGGATATCGCCGCCGCTGGCCGCCTGCCTGCGGATCTCGATCTCGGGCGATTTGTCGTTGAGCCGACCAAGGACGCCGCGCATGGCGATCTCGCGACCAATGCCGCCATGGTCTATGCCAAGGAGGCCAAGGCCTCTTTTGCCAATCCCCGCGAGCTTGCCACCGAAATCGCCTATGCGCTCGCCCAGGATGGCGATGTCGCTCAATCCGAAGTGGCCGGGCCGGGCTTTATCAATATCAGGCTCAAGCCTGAGGCTTTCGCCCGCGTCATGCGCGCATCATTGACTGAAAGCGCACAATTCGGGCGCGGCGCGAAAGTGCCGGGTCGCGTCAATGTCGAATATGTCTCCGCCAATCCGACCGGGCCGATGCATGTCGGTCATGGCCGCGGTGCGGTATTTGGCGATGCGCTGGCCAATCTGCTGGCCTTTGCCGGCTATGATGTGACCCGCGAATATTACATCAACGATGCGGGCGCGCAGGTCGATGTGCTCGCCCGCTCTGCCCATATGCGCTACCGCGAGGCTTTGGGCGAAACCATTGGCGAGATTCCAGAAGGACTTTATCCCGGCGATTATCTGAAGCCCGTCGGCGCCGAACTGGCGCGCCAATATGGGGCCGCGCTTCGCGATCAGGCGGAAGAAGAATGGCTTCCCAAGGTCCGCGACATGGCCATTGCCATGATGATGGACATGATCCGTGCCGATCTCGCCGCCCTCAACATTGTGCATGAAGTGTTTTTCTCCGAACGGTCCCTGACCGCCGGGGCGCAGGGCGATCTCGTCGGTGCGGTCATTCGTGATCTGCGCGCGAGCGGCAATGTCTATGACGGTCGTCTGCCGCCGCCCAAGGGCGCGCCGGTTGAGGATTGGGAAGACCGCGAGCAGGTGCTGTTTCGCACAACCGGCTTTGGCGACGATGTCGATCGCCCGCTGGTGAAGTCGGATGGCGGCTATACCTATTTTGCCTCCGACATTGCCTATCACAAGTCGAAGTTCGACCGTGGTTTTTCGACCATGATCGATGTCTGGGGCGCCGATCACGGCGGCTATGTGAAACGCATGACCGCGGCGGTGAAAGCCGTGTCGGATGGCAAGGCCAAACTCGATGTGAAATTGTGCCAGCTCGTCAAGCTGATGCGCAATGGCGAGCCGGTCAAAATGTCCAAGCGTTCCGGTGACTTCGTCACGCTTCGTGAAGTTGTTGATGAAGTGGGCGTCGATGCCACGCGCTTCATGATGATCTTCCGCAAGAATGATGCGCCGCTTGAATTCGATCTCGCCAAGGTCATTGAGCAATCGAAGGACAATCCGGTCTTCTATGTTCAATATGCCCATGCGCGCGCCCGCTCTGTCTTGCGGCAGGCGCAGTCGGCCTTCGCCGATCTCGACCTTTCGGAGGCCGCGCTGGCAGGCGCCGCGCTCGATCTTCTCGTGGATGAAGGGGAGCGCGCCATCATTAAAGCGATTTCTCAATATCCAAGGCAGATCGAGGCAGCAGCTGCGGCTCATGAGCCTCATCGCATTGCATTTTACCTGCATGATCTGGCCAGCGCCTTCCATTCGCACTGGAACCGCGGCAAGGATCGGCCGGAATTACGCTTTGTTAACGAAGAAAGCAGAGACTTGACTCGTGCCCGCCTTGCGCTTGTCACTTCCTTAACGAGTGTGCTGGCGTCGGGTTTGAGGATTTTGGGCGTCAGCGCACCGCAGGAGATGCGCTGAGGTCCTGCATCAGCCTGTGTTTGGCGCGCCTCGCTGTGGCCGCAAGGCTTCAGGATACAGATCGCGTTACGAGGTAAGAGATGAGTGACTCTGTCGCCAAGTCCCGTTCCGGAGGCGAATCGCGCCAGTCGATCGACCTCGATGAGCTTGAGCGCCGCATGCGCGAAAGTGTCGGAAACCTGCAACAGCAGCTTGCCGCCCAGACCGTTCCGCCGCCGCCTCCGTCTGCGCCGGCGGCATCGGATCCTCTGGCAGAACTTGCCCGCCTTGTCGGCAGCGGCAACGATCCGTTCCGCAAAGTATTCGCCGATCGCAATGACGGGCTGACAATGCCCCCGCCAGGCCGCGCTTCGGCGCCGTCTTACGATTCGCCGGGTGTTGCAGCCGCCAATCAATATGATCTCGACCGGGCCTTCGGTCGCCCCGCGCAGATGGCGCCTTCTTACATGCCCGCACCTGAGCCCGCCCGGACCGAGACCAGCGCAGATCCTTATGCGTCGCAGGCCTATCAGGCGCCCCAGCCTGCGGCAGGCGCTTATGATCCTGCCTATGGGCAGGCCTATGGCCAGAATGATGCGCCCTGGATCGCCCCCGAGGCCGTTCCCTATGCAGATTACCCGGAAGAGCCGCAACGTCGGACCGGGCGCGCCAAGCTTTTGATCGGCGCAGCCGCAGCCGTCGTGATTGCGGGTGGTGCAGGCGCTTATTTCCTGAGCTCTTCCGATGGCGGCTCGCGTCAGGTGCCGACGATTTCGGCGCAACAGGGGCCTGCCAAGGTCCAGCCGGCTGAGGCGGCCAAGAGCGGGACGAGCCAGCAGATTTCCGTGCTTGAGCGTGGGGGTGCGCCCAATTCCACCAGCAGAGTGGTGCAGAGCGACGAGCAGCCGCTCGATCTCGCCAATGCGTCGCGCGGACAGGGGGCAAACCGCCCCCCTCGCAACAATGAAAATGGCGCGCCGGTGACCATTGCGCCGCCGCCGCCGCCCCCGGTTGCCAATTCGATCTTTTCCGAGCCCCGTCGCGTCAAGGCCGTGGCCGTGCGCCCGGATGGCTCGATCATCGATCCCAATGCTCCGGCTCCTGCCGCTGCGCCGGCCGCCAATGCGCCTGCGGCAGCAGCTGCTGCCGCCCCTCCGCCTGCACCGGTCGGTCGCCCGATGGATATTGCCTCCATCGTCAATGCAACGGCGCCCCCCGCTGGTGGCGCGCGCGTGGCTGCGGCGCCGCCCAGCCCGCCTGTCCAGGCGGCTCGTCCTGTGGCTCCTGCGGCTCCGGCTGCTGTTGCGCCGGCGGCCTCGGCAGGGGCTCCAGGCTCATTTTCCGTCCAATTGGCCGGGACCAGTTCGGAAGACGAAGCGCGCGATGCTCTCACGCGCCTGACACGCCGTTTTGCAACGGAGCTTGGTTCGTATCGTCCAGCCGTTGTGAAGGCCGATATCGGCAGCCGCACGGTCTACCGCGTGCGCATCAACAATCTGTCGAGCGAAGATGCCAATACGCTCTGCGCGCGTCTGAAGGCGGGAGGCGGGAGCTGTTTCGTCGCCCGCAATTGATGTCGCGCACCGGGATATTGCCGATCCGATGATGACCCGTGCCTTCATTTGCGGTTGCTCGGGGCTTGCCTTCACGGAGGAAGAGCGCCGTTTTCTGGCAGAGAATGCGCCCTGGGGTCTTATCCTCTTCAGGCGAAACATTGACAATCCGACGCAAGTCAATGACCTGACTTCGGAATTTCGAAAAATCGTGGGCCGTGCGGATGCTCCCGTGCTGGTTGATTTTGATTTTGTACTTCTATTTCAGGCGATTGTAAAGTATTTTCCTCATATTGAGGAATATAACGTTCCATTTCCTGAGATTTAAACTTAACTTCAGTTAAACGTTCCTGCGCTTCGACTAAACGATCTCCGTCACCAGAGTCATAGGCTTCTTTATACTCACGCCTAGCTTTGTCTAAGTCTGAAGCCAGTTTTTCTTTAGCCGTTGAGACATCAACCTTCTCGACTGACGATAAACGACCTTTTAAACTCTTGTTTTCGTTGAT
>CANHAW010000217.1 GCA_947458675.1 Beijerinckiaceae bacterium | reverse complement strand
GCCCTCCATTGCGCTAGATTGGCCGCGTGATTTTCATGCGCTCAAATGCAGGCCGTCGGGCCGCTCTCATCGGCCTCGCCTGTCTGGCGAGCGTCTTCCTGTCTGTTGGCGCGGCACCAGCGCAGACCCGCCATATTGCCGTGGTCGATGCCGGCAGCTCCGGCTCGCGGCTGCATCTCTATTCTGTCGAGCGCCAGGGTGCTGCGCAGGATATTCGCGATCTGCTCGATGTCTCGGGCAATGCGCCGGGACTTTCTTTCTTCGCGCAAAATCCGACAGCCGCAGGGCAAAGCGGCATGGGCCAGCTCATCGCCTCACTCAATGCGCGGGTGAAGGAACTGGGCCTCGACAAGCAGAAAATCGAATTGCATGTGCTGGGCACAGCCGGCATGAGATTGATCGCGCAGGAAGCAGCGCAAGCGGTCTATGAAAATGTGCGCCAGACTTTCGCCAATGCAGGCTATGCGCCCAAACATATCGGCACGATCACCGGCGAGATGGAAGCTTTTTATGGCTGGACCGACGCCAATTTCCTGCTCGGTCATTTTGCCCCCGATCGCCAGCCCGTCGGCGTGATCGAAATCGGCGGCGCATCCATGCAGATCGCCTATCCGGTCGCAAGCAGCCATCAGCGCGATGTCACGAAAGGCCTGATTTTCGGGCGCGAATATCATGTGCGGACGCTGAGTTTTCTCGGTCTGGGCGTCAATGAAGCGCGGCGAAGCATGATGCAGGACGGCGCCAAGGGCGCGCATTGCTATCCTGTCGGCGCGCCGGTTGAAGATGTGCCAGAGCCCCGTTTCGATGCGCAAGCCTGCCGGCTCTCCTATACTGCCATCGTCAGCAGGCATAAAATGTCTGAACTGGCGAGCGAGACGGATCTGCGCAAACAGGGATTTATCGGGCTTGGGCGACCGATGGCCGGCTCGCTGGCGCTTTGGAAAACAAGCGGGCCGTCGCCTGCAGCACTGGGGCCGAAAGCAGCGCAGGAATGCGCACAAGGCTGGAACCATATTGCAGCAATCTATGGCGCCAATGCGCTTGTGCGCGATCTCTGCGCCAATTCAACCTTTATCGACGTGCTGCTCTTTGGCGGTGCCGGCTTGAATCTGGCGCCCCAATCCATTGCTGCGCAAGAGCGCCTCGGCAATCGCGTGCCAAATTGGCCGCGCGGCGTTGTCGTCACGCTGGTCGAGTGATCAGAGACTTTTTGCAGCCTCATCGGCAATCCTCACAGGGATGGTGAGATAGCGCACACCATTGGCCTGTGCGGGTGGAAATCTTCCGGCCCTGATATTCACCTGAATCGAGGGCAGAAGCAGGCGCGGGGCTGACAATGTTCTGTCGCGCGCCTCGCGCATGGCAACAAATTCAGCCTCGCTTATTCCCTCATGCACATGGACATTGGCCGTGCGCTCGGCGGCGACATTTGTTTCCCAGGCATAAAAATCGCGCCCCGGCGCCTTGTAATCATGACACATGAAAAGGCGTGTTTCTGGCGGCAAAGCAAGCAGACGGCGGATCGACCGATAGAGCTGATGCGCATCGCCGCCGGGAAAATCCGCCCGCGCCGTACCATAATCGGGCATGAATAAAGTATCGCCGACAAAAACCGCATCGTCGATCTTGTAGGACACATCGGCTGGCGTATGGCCCGGCGTGAAAAGCACTTCGACGTCGAGTGAGCCGATCTTGAAAATTTCGCCCTCGGTAAAGAGATGATCGAAATCGCTGCCATCGGTTTTGAGATCGGTGGCGTTAAAAATCGGCCGGAAGATTTTCTGCACGTCGCGAATATGTTCGCCAATGCCGATTTTCGCGCCAGTCTTGGCCTTGATATAGGGCGCGCCTGAAAGATGATCGGCATGGGCATGCGTCTCAAGCGCCCATTCAATGCGCCAGCCCTCGTCCGCGGCGGCTTTGAGAATGGCATTGACCGAGCGCGTATCGACAGCCCCGCCATTGTGATCGTAATCGAGAACCGGATCGATGACGGCCGCGCTCCCGGTGGCGGGATCGGCGACAAGATAGCTCACCGTATTCGTCGGCTCATCGAAAAAAGCCCGGATCACGGCTGTTGCCTCAACCTGACTGTCAGCTGCTTTCGACATGCATGTCTCCCAATGGCTCCGGCCTGTTCCTTGACAAATATATTCGGACTATCTAAATTAGCAACATCTAAAATAAAGGTGGCATGAAAATGACCATGCAGGCTGCAGATCTTGAGACAAAAGCTGGCGAAGTGGCAGACATTCTGCGCGCCATTGCCAATGAAAGGCGTCTGCTTGTTCTTTGCCAGCTTGCCGAGCTTGGCGAAGCCCATGTCAACGGACTGGCTGAATCTGTCGGCCTTTCGCAATCGGCTTTGTCGCAGCATCTGGCGAAAATGCGCGCCGAAGGGCTCGTCGCCTTCCGGCGCGAGGGCCAGACACTCTGGTACCGGATTGCCGATCCGCGCGTTGAGCAATTGCTGGCCGTTCTGCACGATCTTTTCTGCCGCCCGCAGAAGAAAAGACGGAAATGAATTTGAACCAAAGGAGTTCAACCATGTCGCTCAAAACCATCAGCCCACAGGACGCAGCCAAGCTCATCCGGGAAGGCGCCGTGCTTGTCGATATTCGAGAAGCGGATGAGCGTGCCCGCGAGAAAATTCCCGGCGCGCATCACATGGCTCTGTCGCAACTTGATGAAGCCGATATGTCGGTCCATAGCGGACGACCGGTGATTTTCCATTGCCGCAGCGGCATGCGCACGCTTGCCAATGCGGAAACGCTCGGCAGCAAGGCGCAAGGCCAATGCGACGCCTATGTCGTCGAAGGCGGTTTGGAGGCGTGGAAAAAAGCCGGCCTTCCGGTTGCCACAGATCGCAGCAAGCCGATTGAAATCCAGCGTCAGGTGCAAATGATCGCCGGCAGTCTTGGGCTGATCGGCACATTGCTCGGTGTCTTCATTCATCCGGGCTTTCTTGTCATTCCAGCCTTTATCGGCGCCGGCCTGACCTTTGCCGGTGCAACCGGTTTCTGCGGCATGGCGCTTATGCTGGCGCGCGCGCCATGGAACCGGGCTTTGCGTAACGCCTGAGGAAAGGCTGCAAAGATGACAGCGACGCTTGTGCAAGATCTGCTGGCGCTGGCGTCGGGATCGCTTGTCGGCTTTACGCTTGGCCTTGTCGGGGGCGGCGGCTCCATTCTTGCGGTGCCGCTGCTCATCTATCTTGTCGGCGTCACCAATCCCCATATTGCCATCGGCACAAGCGCAATGGCTGTGGCCGTGAATGCTGCGGCAAGTCTCATCATCCATGCGCGCGCCGGCACGGTGAAATGGCGCTGTGCTTCCGTCTTCACTCTGGCGGGCGCAGCCGGCGCCTTTGGCGGCTCAACGCTCGGGCGCATGATCGACCCCAACCATCTGCTGGCAGCTTTCGCCGTGCTGATGATCATTATCGGCGCAATCATGCTGCGCAATCGCGATGAGGAAGGCATGCCCGATGTGCGCCTGTCGCGTGAGAATCTCCCGCGCCTTGTTGTTCTTGGGCTGGCATCGGGCGTGTTATCTGGATTTTTCGGAATCGGCGGCGGCTTTCTCATCGTGCCGGCGCTGATCTATGCGACCGGCATGCCGGTCCGCTACGCCATAGGCTCGTCGCTGGTTGCCGTCACAGCTTTCGGCCTGACGACATCGCTGAATTATGCCGCAGCCGGACTGGTCGATCTTCGGCTTGCCGCACTCTTCATTGCCGGCGGAATTGCCGGCAGCCTGATCGGCGCCCGCGCAACAAAAGCCTTGGCCATGCGCAAAGGCGCGCTGAACAGCGCCTTTGCTGTGCTGATCTTTCTTGTCGCCGCTTACATGCTGGCAAAAAGCCTTGGCTTGAGCGCCAGCTGACGGGCCGCACTTTATTTCGACTGATAATCGAAGGTCAGATAGATCGGCCCGCCACCGGGTGGCAAAGGAAAGGGCCCGGCCCGGCGCACCGCCGTCAAGGCAGCGCGATCAAGCTCGGGCATGCCGCTGGATTTAACGATCCCTTCCTGAAACACGCGCCCGTCGCGGCCGATGGCAAAGGCAATGCGCACACGCAAAATTTCTTTGGGCAGGTCGATTTGCTGCGTGAACATGTGCTGCATGATCATGCCATAGAGCATGCTCAGATAGGTCGGCTGGGCATTGCCGCCAGGAAATGGCATGCGTTGCGCCGGTGCTTCGAATTTGAAATCCGGCAAGGGCTCCATATCGAGCGATGACAGGCCCTGACGCGCCTGCGGAATGCGCGGCGGCAAAGGCACATCGGCATAGACAGGCTCCTCCGGCGCAAGCTCGGAGGCTTGCGGGGCATCCTGCTTCTGCTCT
>CANHAW010000216.1 GCA_947458675.1 Beijerinckiaceae bacterium | reverse complement strand
GATTTGCCAGCAGCTTGCTGGCGAGATTGGTTCGCGTGAGCGAGGGTGCGATGCAATTCACTCTGACTTTTGGCGCCAATTCGGCAGCCAGCGAGCGCGTTAAACCTTCAACCGCGCCTTTCGCCATTCCGATGGAGGCATGATTGGAAAATCCCTGCGCCACCGCAATGGAAGAAAAGAGCACGACGCTCGCCCCGCCATCCTGTTTGGCGAGCGCAGGCAAAGCTGCTTGCACCGCCTGCGCAGCCCAAAGCGCATTGACGAGATAATCGCGTTCAAAATCGGCACGCGTCAGACGCGCGAGCGGCTTGAGATTGATCGTGCCAACGGCAAAGACGAGACCGGCCAAAGCACCGCCCGCTGCAGCCTCATCCGCCACACGCTTGAATGAATCCTCTTGGTCGAGGTCTGCCAGCGACATTGTGGCGCCCGTCTCTTGGGCAAGTTCGGCGAGCTCGGCTTCTTTGCGCCCAACCAGGTGAAGCGCTGCACCTTGCGCATGGAGCGCGCGTGCGCTGGCAGCGCCGATTCCTCCAGTGGCACCGAAAATGAGAATCTTTCCAGACATGGCAAACCTCCGCTCAAAGAGGTTTACGCAATCGCACAGCTTATGGATGAGCCTTGTCGAGCGCCGCCAAAGCCTGTGGCGTATCGATGTCGATCCGCGCGGCTTCATCGACAATGGGCATTTCAACAATTTTCAGGCCGGGATCCTGCAAAATTTTGCGGGCGCCCGCATCGCCGGACAATTGCATGATCCGCGGAGCCATCCGCTGCAACAGCAAAACGGGATTGCCACGCTCGCCGTCCAAAAGCGGGACAATGGCATCGGCAAGAGGATCGGCCAGATAGGCATCGACCAGCGATCGGATCAGCGCCGCACTCACCAGTGGCATATCGCCAAGCAAGACGACAAAGCCGCCCACATGCGCAGGCAAAGCCTCCACCCCCGCCTTGAGCGAAGAGGCCATGCCGGTCGCATAGGCGTCATTCTGCACATGCTGGAGATCGAGCCCGGACAAAGCCTGCGCAACATTGTCCCGAGCATGCCCGGTGACCGCAATTACAGGGGCAAGACCGGCAGCCAGAGCCGCCTCAGCCACATGGCGAACAAGTGGCTTGCCCTGATGCAAAGCGACCAATTTCGTTTGCGGCCCCTGCTCGCCTGCAGCAGCGCGAAAACGCGAGGCTTCGCCAGCCGCCAGAATGATGGCGGCAATCTTATTCATCCTGCGAGGCCTCGCCGCCGCGCGGCTGTGGCCGCGAGATGATTTCCATCAAAAGTCCGCCCGCCCCCATACGCCTGATATCGGCTTTCTTCACCGGCAATTGGGCGAGCATGCGATGCAGCACCCAATCGAAGCCGTTTTCCTTGGGGCTGCGTGCGCAGCCCGGCGCACCCAGAAAGGGCTTGCCGTCAATCTCGCCGATCAGCAGCAGATTTCCGGGATCGACAGGCATGCCGAATTGTTCGATGCGCCCGCCGCTTGCAACAAGCGCAGCAGGAATGACATCGCGCCGGTCGGTAATGGCGGAAGCGCCAAAGACGACGATCATGTCGACATCATTCTTTGCCTCGGCAATGGCCTTGGCGAGCTCATCGGCATCATGCCCGATGCGCCGGTCGAGCGTAATCTTTGCACCAGCCGGCGCCAATCGCTCAGCCATGACGCGCAATGTCTTGTCGATGGTGGAGGTTTTCAGGCCCGGCAATCGCGTGGACAGAACTGCCACGCGCATCGCCTTGTAGGGCGCAATGCGAATGTATTGCCCGGCCGCCGCATCAATGGCGCGGGCGACAAGTGCGCGCGGCAAAGCAAAAGGAATGATCTTGACGGTCGCAACCATCTCACCCTCAACGACACTACGCCAGGGCGGCAATGTCGCCAGAGTAATCTGTTCATCGATTGCATTGATTGCATCGACAAGAGATGTGTCAGCCACGAGCACGCCGCTGCAGGTGGCAAAAAGATTCGCTCTGCCCGTAAAGGCTTCATCGACACGGATATTGTCGCCAGACAGGGCGCTGGCAGCCTGCGCTGCAGCCTCATCCTCGCCTATATCGCCCTCTTCAAGGCGCGCAATCACGACATGAGAAATGTCGGCCTGCCGCAAGGCATGAATATGTTCGCGCGTAATCGAATCGCCTTTTTCCAGAACAAGGCCGTCGTGACGCAAGGAGTGAACGAGAATCCCGCCCTCTGCCTCATCAATTGCAACCTTTCCGAATTTCACGCCGGCTTCTCCACGCGCAAAGGTTTTTTGCGCAGCGCAAGAATGATCTCGCCGAGCACGGATGTTGCAATTTCAGGCGGTGTGACGGCGCCAATATCGAGACCGATGGGAGCGCGAATGCGCGCCATATCTTCTGCGCCAAAGCCCTTGGCGGTCAGGCGCTCCAAACGCTTGCCATGGGTTTTGCGCGAACCAAGCGCACCAATGTAAAAACATTGCGCGCGCAAAGCCTGCTCAAGCGCAGGATCGTCGATTTTTGGGTCGTGGGTAAAACAGCAGATCGCCGTATAGCGATCGATCTTCATCGGCGGCAGCGCCACTTCCGGCCATTCGGCGAGAACGGGCACATCCGGAAATCTCTCGGGCGTGGCAAAAGCCGTGCGCGGATCGACAATGACCATGTCGAAGCCCACCATTTTCGCCATTGGCGCAAGCGCCTGCGAAATATGGACGGCGCCGATCACCACAAGCCGCACCGGCGGTACTTGGACCGTGAGGAAATAGGAGGCACCCTCGCGCTCGACCATGCCGCTTTTGCCGCTACGCAAAGCGGCGTCGATCTCTTCGCCCAGCGGATCGGCATTCACTTGATCGAGCTCAACCAGACGCTGCGCCCCGCCCTCGATTTGTGTCACCAGCACGGCCGCGCGCCGCTCGCGACGCGCCGCATTCAAACGCTCCAACAGAAGGCGATCCATCAGCCGACCCTCTCGACATAGACGCGAATGCGCCCGCCGCACGACAGGCCCGCACGCCAGGCGGTCTCGTCGGCCACGCCGAATTCAAGCACGCGGGGCTTGCCATCCGAGATGCAATCAAGCGCCTCGGTGACAACATCGCCCTCAACGCAACCGCCCGAGACGGAGCCCAGAAAATGCCCGTCTTCATCAATGGCAAGATGACTGCCAACCGGACGCGGCGCCGAGCCCCATGTCTCGATCACGGTCGCCAGAGCCACGCCCTTGCCCGATTTGGCCCAGGCTTCCGCCTGACCAAGAATATCGTCATCGCCCGCAAACATTGCCGACCTCCGTCATGTCCGGTTGAATATAGCGCTCGCATGGACGCGCGCAAAGGGGCCGGCCGCTTTCCCGCTCAGGAGGCCCGCTTTGTCCAGGCACGCGGGTCGATCTCCATACGCATGGCCGGGCGCGCCAAAGCTTTTGCCAGATCCTGCAGACTGGCCAGATGATGAATGGGCCGGAATTCATCGACATGGGCCAGCATGGTGCGAATGCCCGCGGCCTTGGGCTCGAAACGATCGTAGCGCAGCAGCGGATTGAGCCAGACGAGACGGCGGCAGGATTTATGCAGCCGCTCCATTTCAAAGCCAAGCTCGCCGACGCCGTCGCGCTCAAGACCGTCTGTGAAAAGCAGAACAATTGCGCCCTGCCCCAGGACGCGGCGCGACCAGATACGATTGAAAGCCTGGATCGAGGCGCCGATGCGCGTACCGCCAGACCAATCGGCCACTGCGCCGGACACATCTGCCAGAGCCGCATCAATGTCGCGCGCGCGCAAGCATCTGGTGACGCGGGTCAGGCGTGTGCCGAAAAGAAATGTTTCGACACGACGGCGCTCATCGGTGAGGCGATGCAGGAAATGCAGGAAGATACGCGTATAATCGCTCATCGAACCCGATATGTCGCACAGCGCCACGATGGGGGGATGACGCAATATGCGCTCGCGCCGTGCAAGATGAAAAACATCCCCGCCCCGCGCCATGGCGCTCCGCAATGTCGCGCGTGGATCGATACGTTGACCGTGGAGATCAGGCCGCCAGCGTCGCGTGAGAATTTCATCTTGCGGCAGTCGCAAGCGTGCAATCAGCCTTTTGGCCTCATCCATTTCAGCCGCTGTCATCTGCGCGAAATCCTTGCGCTGAAGGATTTCCTCCGATGACATGGTGAGGCGCGCATCCTGCTCAATCTCGGGCTCGGTCTCTCGCTTGGGCCTGTTGGCTGCGAGCGCTTGCGCCAATCGTGTTGCACCCGGTGCTGGCTTTGCCGATTGCTGCTGCGGCGGCGCCATGGGCGACATAAGCGCAATCAGCTTTTCAATAAAGCCGCGCTTCTTGAAAAACAGATCGAAAGCCTGATCGAAGAGCACGGTCTGCTCGTGCCGGCTGACAAAGACAGCATGAAGCGTGATGCGAAAATCCTCGCGCGAGGCAAT
>CANHAW010000215.1 GCA_947458675.1 Beijerinckiaceae bacterium | reverse complement strand
TCGGCTCGACGGGCGCCTGAAAAAATCTCAGGCGCCGTCTTTGCGTACGACAAAATCCTGAGCCTTGCCGACCAGATCGCCGACAATTTTCGCCGATGAAATGACGCCGGGAATACCAGCACCCGGATGCGTGCCGGCACCGACAAGATAGAGGCCGTCGACCTCTTCGCTGACATTATGCGGCCGGAACCAGGCGCTCTGGAACAATTTCGGCTCGAGCGAAAAGGCCGCGCCCTTCCATGAATTCAGCCTGTCGCGGAAATCCAGCGGCGTCATCATGCGCGATGTGACAATGCTTTGCGAAAGGCCGGGCATGACGGTCTCTTCGAGACGCCGCTCAATCGCCTTGCGATAGGGCTCTGCCATGGCCGCCCAATCGGTGCCGCTGTCGAGATGGGGCACAGGCGCAAGAACATAAAAAGCATCGCAACCCTCTGGCGCCAACGAGGGGTCAGTCATGGTTGGGCGATGCAGATAGAGCGAGAAATCCTCCGCCAGAATTTTACGGCTGAAAATATCCTTCAGCAATTCCTCGTAACGGGGACCCAGAACCATCATGTGATGATAGACATCGTCGAAACGCCGATTGGTGCCAAAATACCAAACGAAAAGGCTCATCGAATAATCGGCGCGCGCAATTTTTCTGTCGGTCCAGCGTCGGCGCGGATGATGGCTCAGCAATTTGCTATAGGTCCAGGCGGGATCTGCATTTGAGACGACAATATCCGCGTCGATTGTCTCGCCCCCGGCAAGCCGCACGCCTGCCGCATGGCCATTGCGCACGAGAATTTCCTCAACCTCGGCACTATAGCGGATCGTCCCGCCCTTGCGCTCAATCAGACGCGCCATGGCCTTGACGATAGCGCCCGTGCCGCCCATGGCGAAATGAACGAGATGCTTGCGCTCCAGATGCGAGATCAAACAATAATAAGCTGTCGTCGTGAGCGGATTTCCGCCGATGAGAAGCGGATGAAAGCTGAAAGCGACACGCAATTTCTCATTGGTGAAATAGCGGCATACTTCCGAATAGACCGAAGTATAACCACGCAGACGCACAAGGTCGGGCGCCGCTGAAATCACAGAACTGAAATTGTGAAAGGGAAAATCCGCCAGCTCTTTGAAAGCGACATCGTAAATCTTTTCGCTCGCCTCGATGAAACGGTCGAAATTCGCGGCATCGCGCGGATCGATCCGCTCGACCTCCGCGCGCATTCCTGCCAGATCCGCAACGCAACGGATTGTTTCGCCATCATCGAAACGGATCAGATAGAAAGGATCGATCGGGCGCAAATCAATATCGTCCGATAATGTCGCGCCCGCCTCTCTCCACAAATCCTCGAGCAGATAAGGCGCGGTAATGATCGTCGGCCCAGCATCGAAGGTAAAACCATCCTGACGAAAGACATAAGCACGCCCGCCCGGCCCATCGAGCTTGTCGCATAAAGTCACGCGCCAACCTTGGGATGCAAGCCGAATGGCAGCAGCAAGACCGCCAAAGCCTGCGCCGATCACAACGGCATGGGGCATTTTCGCATGAGGCGAATCGAACATGTCATTCATCTCCGATCAGGCCATGGCGTCGCGCCAGGTTGTAAATGCATTGCGCAAATTCTTGCGGCCGCTCCTCGTGAGCCAGATGGCCGAGACCCGCAAAAGGAATAACTTCGCCATGCGGCACGAGTGCTGCGGCTTCCTTGGCGCGCGCGGGCTCTATTGTACCATCCTTCATGCCGGTCAGGAGATAGAGCGGTGTCGAAAGCTTCGGCAGATCGGCGCGCAAAATGTTCAGATCCCAATTGGCCATCATGCGCAACGTGCCCGCCACATGGCCTGAATGTTCAGCAAGGCGACGATAAAGCGATGCGCCATGCGCATCGATACGCGATCCAGTAGCCTCGAGCAATCGCTCGACCATGCGCGGGTCGCGCGCCTGATGCGCGAACAGCCATGGCACGAATGGATTGAGCGTCAGCAATTTGGCAATGGCTGAATAGATGGGCCCGACATTCTGAAACGGTAAAAGCGCGGCATTCAGACCAAGAACAGCGCGCGGCTTGGCAAGGCCGTCGAGCGCCATGCGAATGGCAATGGCACATCCCGCAGAATGGCCGATGATCATGGCTGGGGATTTGCCGAGCTTGTTCAAAAGCGCCATGATTTCACGCGCCATTCCCGGCAGCGTGAAGCCATCGCGCGACGGCATGGAGGTGAAAGCATGGCCGGGAAGGTCAGGCGCAATCACTTCAAAATTTTTCGCCAGATGCGGCATGAGATCGCGCCAGGAATGCGTCGAAGATCCCGTGCCATGCAAAAGCAGGATGACGGGCCCCTCGCCCATCATCTGCACATGCCATTGAAGACCGGCGGCCAAAACGAACCGGCTCGCATTGCGGTTGGGCCAATCGCGCCCGTCACGTTCGAAGACGAGTTGGGCGCTCATGTCTCTCTTCGCTCTTGCGCCGGCGTGCGCCCTTTTCAGACCGTGTCTCGATTGCCGCAAGGACGGTCTGCACGATGGCATCTGCATCGAGCCCGGCTTCGCGGATCATCTGCTGCGGTGTGTCCTGTTCGATAAAACTGTCAGGCAGCCGCATCGTCCGGATTTTCAGCGGTCCGTCGAGATAGCCCTTGTCCGAGAGCTCATGCAGCACGGCCGCACCGAAGCCGCCAGACGAACCTTCCTCGATGGTGACAAGGAGATCATGCGTTGCGGCAAGATCATGGAGCAAGTCGCAATCGAGCGGTTTGGCGAAACGGGCATCGGCAATTGTCACGGAGAGCCCGATCTCTGCGAGACGTTCGGCAGCAAAACATGCTTCCGTCAAACGCGTTCCGAGAGACAAAAGCGCGACATTGTTCCCGCGCTGCAAAATCCGGCCTTTGCCGATCTCCCATGCCGTGCCCTTTTCCGGCATGGCAACGCCAGTTCCCTCGCCGCGTGGATAGCGGAAGGCAATCGGCCCCTTGTCATGGGCAACGGCCGTAGCGACGGCATCGATCAGCTCGGCTTCATCGCTTGGCGCCATGACAACCATATTCGGCAGGCAGGTCAGATAAGCGAGATCGAAAGCCCCTGCATGCGTGGGCCCATCCGCACCGACAAGGCCGGCACGATCAATGGCAAATCGCACATTGAGATTCTGCAAAGCAACGTCATGGACAATCTGGTCATAGGCGCGCTGCAGAAAGGTCGAATAGATCGCGCAGAAAGGCTTCATGCCACGCGCGGCAAGGCCGGCCGCAAAAGTCACCGCATGCTGTTCGGCAATGCCGACATCGAAAAAGCGTGTCGGATGCGCCTTGGCAAAAATATCAAGACCGGTTCCCGCCGGCATGGCGGCGGTAATCGCGACAATGCGCGGATCGCGGCTGGCCTCGCGCGTCAGCGCATCGGCGAAGACTTTTGTATAGGCAGGCGCCTTGGGTGCGCTCTTGGCCTGCACACCGGTGGCGACATCGAATTTGACGACGCCATGATATTTGTCGGCCGAAGCTTCCGCCGGCGCATAGCCCTTGCCTTTCTGCGTCACGACATGAAGCAGAATCGGACCGTTACCGGCATCGCGTATATTGGTGAGGATTGGGACGAGCGTTTTCAGATCATGCCCATCGACAGGGCCTATGTAGAAAAAGCCCATTTCCTCGAAGATCGTGCCGCCCGTCAAAAGCGTGCGCGTATGGGTGATGGCGCGCGTGATCGTGCGGTCGATTTTTTCCGGCAAATGACTCGTCAAACGACGTCCTGCCTCGCGCATCGACATATAGCGGCGGCCAGACACAAGCCGCGCCAGATGTTTAGAGACCGCGCCGACGGGCGGTGCAATCGACATTTCATTATCGTTGAGAATGACCAGCAGCCGGCTTTTCAGCGCACCTGCATTGTTCATCGCTTCATAGGCAAGGCCAGCTGACATGGCGCCATCGCCGATGACGGCAATCACGCGCTCGTCGCCACCCAGAAGATCGCGTCCTGCAGCAAAGCCAAGCCCGGCTGCAATGGATGTCGAGGAATGGCCCGCGCCAAAGGGATCGTAATCGCTTTCCGCGCGCCGGGTGAAACCCGCCAATCCTCCGCCTTGGCGGATCGTCTTCATGCGATCACGCCGGCCGGTGAGGATTTTGTGCGGATAGGCCTGATGGCCGACATCCCAGATCAGCGTGTCTTTCGGCGTGTCGAAAACATGGTGAAGCGCAATCGTCAGCTCGACGACTCCCAGCCCCGCCCCCAAATGGCCGCCCGTTATGGCGACCGAATCAAGCATGGAGGCACGAACCTCTTCGGCGACACGTTTGAGCTTGGCGAGCGGAACCTTGCGAAGGTCGGCGGGCCGCTGAATGCGATCGAGCAAAGGCGTCTGGCTGCTGGACACGTCTGCCTCCCCTGATGCGGCAAATGTAAGGCCAAGCTTAC
>CANHAW010000214.1 GCA_947458675.1 Beijerinckiaceae bacterium | reverse complement strand
TGAAGATGCGCCATTCTATTCGCGCTCGATGATTGAAAGCCGTCTCTTCGGCCAAAATCTTTTGGGCGTGCATGAAAGCCTCTCGCTCAACCGTTTCTGCAATCCGGTCGTTCAAGCCATGCTGCCCTTCCGCATGCCGCGTGCGGGCGCAAGCCGGGCCTTTTTCTGAAGGATCAGCGTCGCGCTGCGTCCCGCATTTCGCGATCGCGCCGTTCGAGCTTTTCAAAAATATCGATCACGGCCTCAATGCGCGGACGAACCGGTGCGCGCGGCCGGGCTGCGGCATGCACGAGAAAGGCAGCCTCGGCCAGTGACGGCACATCGTCACCAGTCCCGGTCACTGCAGCTGCACCCATGGCCTTGCCCAAAAGAATTGCCTTGCGCGGATGCGAGACAATGGCGCGGCGCGTCACGCTGTCAAAACCAGCCTGCGCAATCTCGCGTCCGATCTCGGCATAAATATAACGCGCCGACCAAATCGCCGGGCGAGCGCCCAGAGGCAGAAAAGCAATGCCCTGTTCGGCGCGGCGATAAAGAATTTCCGCCTCATCGAGCAAACGCTTCACCATGCGGACCAAGGCCGGCGAGGCGACAGGCGACAAGAGCCACGCATCGGGATCGATCCCTTCCTCGGCAAACCATTCGCGCGGGAGATAGAGACGACCCAGCCGTGCATCCTCGCCGACGTCGCGCGCAATATTGGTGAGCTGCATGGCAACGCCAAGATCGCAAGCGCGCGCCAGCGCCTCCTGCTCGGTCGCGCCCATGAGGACGCTCATCATCACGCCGACCGTGCCTGCAACGCGCACGCCATAAGCACGCGTATCGGAAAGCGTCTCATAGATGCGGCCTTCGACATCCCATTCAAAGCCTTCGATCAACGCCGCCGGCAAAGCGAAAGGCAATTGATGGCGCGCAATCGTTGCTGAAAAAGCGCGATCGACCGCAGTGTCGAAAGGCGCGCCTTCATAGGCCGCCACAAGCCTGCGGCGTAATTGCGTGACCGCTGCCAGCCCGTCGCGCTCGCCATCCACCGCGTCGTCGGCAACACGGCAAAAGGCATAAAGCGCCCAGACAGGCGCGCGCAATTCGGAGGGCAGCAGGAGCGATGCGGCGTAAAAACTTTTGGAACCGGCCCGCAAAAGTTGACGGCAGATTTCAAAATCGGCAGCCGATGGAATCGTTGTCATGGCTGCACTCCAAATTGCGCCTGTGCTGCAGGCGTCCAGGCAAGATCATCGGTGGCAGCAACCGCCAAAGGCAAGCCGCTGCGCCAGGAGCGCGCCAGCAAATCGCGCGCCGCCCAGGGCATGGCCAGAAACGGCCAGGGATCGGATCGCGACCAGGTGACATCATGTCGGCGCCAGATATCGCGCAAGCGCGCCACATAAGCCGCCAGATTGGGCAATTCCTTCACCGCCTCCTGCAGGCAGGCCCAGAATTGCTGCAAGTGGAAATCGGGCCGCAATCGCAGGGTGAGCGAGGGATCGAGAATGGCGGGCGCAAGATCCGATGTCTCGAAAAAATGAATCCCGCTCGTCACGCGCGGATTGCATTCCAGCGCATGGACATGGCCCTGTGCATCGACGATGAAGTCAAAAGATATAAAGCCTGTCCATCCCGTCATGGCGACAAATTGCGCAATCCAGGCCTCGATCATGGCGTGATCGACACGAATAAAACCAACGGCAACGGTTCCGGAGACGACGCTGGCGCGATAGATCGAAGTTGCGCGCACACGCCCCTCATGGGCAAGCGTGCAGGATGAATGTTCAATGCCGCGAATGCGCGCCTGGACTATGTGATCTGCGCTGGATGAAAAACTCTCGCCGCGCTGATGAAAGGTCACCCCGCCCCCACCGCAGGAATGGCGCGCCTTGATGACGAAATCGCCATTTTGCGAAATGGTCTGCGCCGCCGGATCGCTGGCCAGAGACGATTGCGGCACGCCAAGGCCAAACTGGCTCGCCTCGCGCACGAACAGCCATTTGTCATGCACTTTGTGCAAGGCATGTGCGGGCATGGAAAAAACCTGCGTGCGCTTGGACAGCCGCTCGCGCAGGGCCGCCACATACATCACCTCTTCCGACACGGGAACAACGAGATCAATCGCCTCGCTCTCCACAATTGCACATAGGGCATCGATATAGGCACGCGGATCTTGCGCGGGTGTCGGCGTCTGAAAAGATTTTTCGACAGAGCGCGAAATGCCCAGAAGATGATTTTGAAAGGGATCGGCAACCACGACCCGATAACCGGCGGCTTTAAAAGACCTCGCCAGATCGAGACCTTTTGGAAATCGCCCCAGAGTGATGAGGACGCTTGGCATCAGTTTGGCGCCCTCATAATGCGGCACATGACCTGTTTCACCGGGCGCGTCGTCAGACGGGCTGCGGGGCGTACCTCCGTCTTTTCATCCAGCTGAAAGTCGAAATCGCGCGCGAGGCTGGCGATGATGAGAACCGCCTCAATACTGGCGAAAGCGGCGCCCGAGCAAATGCGCGGACCGATGCCGAAAGGAATATAGGCACCCGGCGTGATCTCGCTTTCGCGCGTGGGTGAAAAACGATCGGGATCGAACACATCTGGATCGCGCCAATATTTCTCATGCCGATGCAGAACCCAAGGTGCCACAATCACAAGCGCACCGCGCTTCACATGGCGTCCGCCCAATTCGCAATCTTCGAGCGCCACACGCGGCAGGAAGGTAATCGGCGGATAGAGCCTCACTGCCTCGCGAAAGACATTGCGCGTGAAGGCAAGTTTCTTCGATTGTTCGAAGGAGATCGGACCCTCGCCGCAATGGGCGCGAACTTCTGCGCGAATGCGTGCAACAAGATCGGGCTGCGAAGCGAGGATGAAGAAAACCCATGTCAGTGCGCTGGCGCTGGTCTCGTGACCTGCCAGAAAGAGCACGCCAAGCTGATCGATCAATTCCTCGCGCGAAAATTTCTGCCCCGCCCCATCCTCGGCAAGCGAGAGCGCGCTGGCAATATCGTCATGATCGCGACCGCTGCGATCGAGCAAGGCGCCGATGTGATCCCGGATAATCCTGCAGGCCTCCAGCACTTCGGGCTTTTGCGGCACTTTCGTCCAGGCCTTGTCGAGCACGAGCCGCTTGATCTCCACCTGCGCAACACTGCGCTCGAAAATCGTAAAGGCTTCGAAGACTTCATGCGTGACATCTTCAGTCAGTGCCGTCGAAAAAACCGTGCGGCAGATAATATCTGCGGTCAGATGCGACATGAGCAGATCGAGGCTCACGCATGAGCCAGCTTCAGCGATCTTGCGCAACCCGGAAGCACATTCCTCCACGCCTGCCTGCATGGATGGGAAAGCGCGGCCAATGCGCATCATGCTGAGAGCTGGATCAACCATGTCGCGCTGCCGGCGCCATGTGTCGCCAGACGACACAAAGATTGAATCGCCGATCAGCGGCTCAAGCGCCTGCACCATCAGATCGGATTTCGGGAAACGCGCCTCATCCTCGATCAGAACGCGGCGGACAAGATCGGGCCGATTGACGATGATGGTCGAGCGACGCGACCAGCCCAGCGGACCTATATCCATGCGATAGGCGCTACCGGGCAAGAGGTCGAGCAGGTTTCCCTCCCCGCGCATGGCGGCGCGCAGAAGCGAAACAACCGCTGGAAGGGGCCTCGGTCGCGGCGGAAGATACAAAGCATGACTCCTGTCAGTCCTGCTTTACACTCGATCATGTCAGCGATTAAACTGCAAGAGCTCAGCTCGAGGATGGCCAGTGGCGCACCGCCTGTTTGAAATTCTGATCGCCCTGCACATTCTTGGCGGGGTGGTCGGCGCTGTCACTTTCTGGGTGCCTGTGATCGGGCGCAAGGGCGGCGACACGCACCGCCGCTATGGGCGGATCTTCACCCGCGCTTTGCTGATCACCGGCTTTTGCGCCATTTTCATGAGCCTGCTGACGCTGGCGCAGCCCATCGCCACCCATCCCCATCTCGAAGGCAAATTTGGCGACGAATTCATCCGCGGGATTTTTGGCTGGATGATGCTCTATCTCGGCATTCTGACGGTCAATCTCGTCTGGTATGGTTGGCTGGCGGCGCGCCATCCGCGTGACCGCGAAGCCTTGCGCGAATGGCGAAATCTCATCCTGCAGCCCGTGCTCGTCATCGCCTCGCTCAATTGCGCCTGGCAAGGCTGGCTCATCGGCGAGTTTTTGATGGTCGGCATTGCATTCGTTGGCATTGCCACGGCTGCCACCAATCTCTGGTACATGTACAAGCCGCGCCTCTCGCCGGTCGATTGGCAGAAGGAGCATTTGAAGGCGCTCGTCGGTGCTGGAATTTCAGTCTACACGGCCTTTATGGCCTTCGGCTCCGTTCGCATTCTGCCCGAACTCGCGCTTAATCCGATCATGTGGTCCATTCCGCTGGGCACGGGAATAGGCCTCATTCTCTACCATTGGGCTCGGCTC
>CANHAW010000213.1 GCA_947458675.1 Beijerinckiaceae bacterium | reverse complement strand
TCGAGCGCCATGGCGAGCATTTCGATTTCTTCATCCGATCCCGCGCCCTGTTTCAGGGCGGCGAGTTCGCCGGCAACCTTGCGCCATTCGGATTCGAAGCGCTCGTAGCGCTGCGTTTCTTCGCGCAAGGCCTGTTCGAGCGCATTACGGCGCGCATTGAGATCGGACAAAGCCGATTGCGCATCGGTCAAATCGCGTTCGGCATCGGCCAGCGCGCCTTCGGCATCGGCAAGCCGCGCCTTGGCCTCGAATTCCGATTCAGCGGCATTTTCATTCGCTTCATCGATTTCGGCAGCTTCTGCTTCGAGCTTGGCGATAACGCCGGCCGCGTCTTCGATGAGCGCGGTTTCGCGCTGCATGTCGCGCGTCAATTGCGCGAGGCGGCGCTCCAGTTCGGCGGCACGCTCCTGCGCGCGCTTTTCTTCGATTTCGAGCTGGTCGCGCGCGAGAATGAGACGCTGCAGGGCAGCGCCCGCCTTTGCTTCTTCATCGCGCAACAGCGGCAGGCCATGGGCAGCGATGGCCTGCAGGCGCGCGGCCTCAGCTTGCAGGCGCGTGCGCTCGGCCACTTCGCTCGTATCGGCATTGAACTTCTGTTCGGCCTGCGCAAGCAATTGCGTCACGTCACGCCAGGAAATGTGGGTGAGCAAAGCTTCGTTGCGGCGGATGTCGGAGGCGAGATTCTTGTAACGATTGGCCTGCCGCGCCTGGCGCTTCAACGAGTCGATCTGGCTGTCGACCTGTTTCATCACATCTTCAAGGCGGGCGAGATTTTCTTCCGCTGCCTTGAGGCGCAATTCCGCTTCATGGCGGCGTGAATGCAGGCCTGCAATGCCGGCTGCTTCTTCCAGAATACGGCGGCGTTGCTGCGGCTTGGCCGAAATGATCTCGCCGATGCGGCCCTGTCCGACCATGGCGGGCGAACGCGCGCCGGTTGAGGCATCGGCGAAGAGCAGCGTCACATCCTTGGCGCGCACTTCCTTGCCGTTGAGGCGATAGGTCGAGCCCTGTTCGCGTTCAATGCGGCGCGAGACTTCGATCAGATCGGAATCGTTGAAAGCGGGCGGCGCGGAGCGGTCGGCATTGTCGAGAACCAGCGCGACTTCCGCCGTATTGCGGGCGGGGCGATTGCCGGAGCCGGAAAAGATCACGTCGTCCATGCCCGACGCGCGCATGTTCTTGTAAGAATTCTCGCCCATCACCCAGCGCATGGCTTCGACGAGATTCGACTTGCCGCAGCCATTGGGCCCGACAATGCCGGTCAGACCCGGCTCGATCTGGAAATCGGTCGCTTCACAGAAAGACTTGAAGCCGACTATGCGCAGGCGGTTGAATTTCATCGGGCTTCCGCGGCTCCAGGGGGCGGCGTGAGGAATAAGCCCCCCGCGCCAAAGACGCAGGGGTCCCCGGACCGGCATGGGCCGGGGAGGCGTCTAAGGCGTCACAAGCACGTGGCGGGTTCAAGGCAAGTCCGGCGTTTTCCTGTGAGCAACCGGACTTATCCAGCCTAAATCAGGGGTTTCGTTCAGCCCTTGACCAGCGGATCGATGATTTTCGCCATTTCGGCCATCGACAGGGCCCCATTGACCCGTCGCCCATTGATGAAAAAGGTCGGGGTCGAATCCACCTTGAAATCCTTGCCGCCCCGGTCGCGGACGGCATTCACATTGTCATAGAGGGTCTTGTCGCGCAGGCAGGTCTCAAACGTCTGTTGCGACATGCCGGTCTGGCGCGTCATGGCAGTCAGGGCATCGAGCGGCTTGTCGCGAAAGGCCCAGTTCTGCTGCTGGGCGAAAAGCAGATCGATCATCGCCTCGCGCTTGTCGTTGCCTGAGCAGCGCGCCAGCATGAAGCCTGCCAGAGCGAGCGGATCGAGCGGGAATTCGCGGATGGAAAAACGCACTTTGCCGGTGTCGATGTAGTTTTTCTTCAATTCCGGAAAGGTCGTGTTGTGGAAAGTCGCGCAATGCGAGCAGGTCAGGGATGCATATTCAATGATCGTCACCGGCGCATTGGGGGAGCCGAGCCAGACATCTGGCAGGGGGCCGGGCGACATGAGCTGCGCCATGGGCACATCGCCCGCGCCCTGCGCCAGCGCCGGGGAGAGGAGGCCAGACTTCCAGGCTGCGACAAATGCCCCTGCAGCCGCCGTATATTCGAGGAATTGGCGGCGGGTCTTCATGCTCTGGATCGTCATGGCGTCTGGCTTTCCTGATGGCCGCAGCGCGGCATTGGCTCCATGCTTAATGGTGGAGCGGAATGTGGCAAGTGCAAGAAGGGGGCGCAAGGGCGCCTAACGCCGCGCCGGCCCCCGTTTTTCGGCAATGACCTGCGCGCCCAGACGCGCCAGCGCCTCGCGCAGGGCTTCATCCTCGATTCCGCGCGCCTGCTTTTCGGCCTCGTCTTTAGCGGCCTGGTCGGGAACCGGCTTTTGGCGCTTGGGTGGCCGCGACAGGCCGATCGGCCCCTGCCGGATCAGGATTCGCCCGACGGCTTTCCAGCCCAGATGCATATTCACCCGCTCAAGCACGAGGGCGGAGAGATGCTGCAATTCAATCGCAAAGCCGCTCTCGACGCGCACGACAAGCGAGGCCGGCTCCGGCCCGTGACCGGGTGCAGCCTTGGGGGCGCGCGCCGGCCATTGCAATTTCACCGGCTCGCAGACGCGCGCCAGCCGCTCGCCGACAATCTCCTCCCAATGCAGGACAATATCGGTCTGGCCGAACCCCTGTTTGGCCAGAACCGGATCGAGCGCCTTGGCCGTGAGATCGGCCAGGACAAAGGTCTTGCGGCGGTTGCGGGGCGGGAGCGACATGAGAAGGGCTTACCATGACGCCCAGACGTGGCATAGACAGGGCCATGACCGCCGCGGCCAAGCTTCTCAATTGGTATGACCGTCACCGTCGCCACTTGCCCTGGCGCGCGGCACCGGGCGTGCGGCCCGATCCTTATGCGGTCTGGCTGTCGGAGATCATGCTGCAGCAGACGACTGTGCAGGCGGTCAAACCTTTTTACGAAAAATTCCTGCGCATCTGGCCGCGTGTCGACATGCTGGCAGCAGCTGAAAGCGATGATGTCATGCGCGCCTGGGCGGGGCTTGGCTATTATTCGCGCGCGCGCAATCTGCACGCCTGCGCCAAGGCGGTGGCTCAGGATCATGGCGGGCGTTTTCCAGATACGGAAGAGGGTTTGCGCGCGCTGCCGGGCATTGGCCCCTATACGGCGGCCGCCATTACCGCCATTGCCTTTGGCAAACGCGCGATTGTTGTCGATGGCAATGTCGAGCGCGTGGTGACGCGTCTTTTCACCATTGAAGAGCCGATGCCGCGCGCCAAGCCGCTGGTGCGCGAAAAAACCGACGGACTGACACCGCAAAAACGCGCGGGCGATTTTGCCCAAGCCATGATGGATCTGGGCGCAACGCTGTGCACGCCGCGCCGTCCGGCCTGTTCGCTTTGTCCTTTGAATGAGGAATGCCAGGCGCGGGCAGAAGGAAGACCGGAAGAATTTCCCGTCAAAGCGCCCAAGGCCGAGCGTCCCTCGCGCATGGGTGCTGCTTTCTTCCTGCGCCGCAAGGATGGCGCCGTGCTGGTGCGCACGCGCCCGCCCAAAGGATTGCTCGGCGGCATGACGGAAATTCCCGGCACGGAATGGAGCAAGGATTTTAAACTGGCCGATGCGCTGCAATCAGCGCCGGTTGAAGCGAAATGGAAAAAACTGCCCGGACATGTCGAGCATGTTTTCACGCATTTTGCTTTGCGCCTGACGATCTTTGTTGCCAGCACGCAAGTCAAAGCGCCCAAAGGCGCGCGTTTCGTCAAAGATGCGCTGCTCGATGATGAGGCTTTGCCCAGCGTCATGCGCAAAGTGATTGAACATGCGCGCAGTTTTGAAAAGTGAAACGTCATTGCGAGTGAAGCGAAGCAATCCAGAAAGCCTCACGTGCTGCCTTCTGGATTGCTTCGTCGCTTCGCTCCTCGCAATGACGGGGGAGAGGTTTGAGAATGCCAAAAAAACGTGGGCCCATCGTCACTTTCACCGACACGGGCATTCATGTCGAGCATCGCGGGCGCGTGCTCGATATTCCTGTCTATGAAAGCGAGGAGGCCGATGCGCTGATCGAACTGGATGCGATCACACATTATGCCGATGGCGAAGAGATTGCGCTGGAGGATTTTGGGACCATTCTGGATGCGATTGAAGAGGCCGCCGAAGAGGACGGCCTCGCGCTCGAATTCGAATGATCAATCGCGCATTTGCGCGCGGATCTCGCTGCGCATATCGTCGATGCACACGAGTTTTCCGGCTTTCTCCAAATGCCAGAAGGTCCAGCCATTGCAGGCCGGCAGGCCTTGCGCCAGGGCGCCGACTTTGTGGATCGAGCCGATGATCTGGCCAAGGCTCAGCGTACCATCGGCGCGCACCAGAGCCTGATGGCGGCGTTTTGCATCGGTGAGCATTG
>CANHAW010000212.1 GCA_947458675.1 Beijerinckiaceae bacterium | reverse complement strand
GCGTTCCAGCTACAGCCCAGCCTGTGCATATGGCCTATTCAGATTTTGTTGCCCGCATGCCACATCGCGCGCGCGTCCACGATCTGACCATTCTGTCCAGCGGCGCGAGCCTGATGGAAGTAAACCGCGGTTTTGTTGAGACGGCCCTTTTTGAAGGCGCGCATCCTGTTCTCATCGCGCCGCCCGATCTCAGCACCTTTACCTGCCGCAAGGTTGTTGTTGCCTGGGACGGCAGCATGATGGCCAGCCGCGCCGTCACCGGCGCTTTGCCGCTCCTGCGCGTGGCCGATCAGGTCGAGGTGATCAGTGTGCAAGGCGAGAAAGATCTGTCACGCGCCATCCCCGGCACCGATGTCGCCGAATATCTCTCGCGCCACAATGTAAAAGTCACGCTGAAGGATTTGACCGTCGGATCGGGCGGCGTCGCGCAGACATTGCGTGAGCAAATGCAAATGAGCCATGCCGATCTTCTGGTGATGGGCTCATATAAACATTCGCGCCTGCGCGAATGGGTTTTGGGCGGCGTCACGGCCTCGCTGCTGGAGGAATGCGAAACGCCGCTCTTTATGGCCCATTGAGCCTTTGGCTTAATCCTGCAAGGCGGCGCGCAGATCGGTTGCCGCCTTCATGTCCAGCCAGCGACGCTCGCGCCGCGCCAGAGCCTCGGCATCGGCGCCCCAGATGCGCATTTGGAAATCTTCATCCGCATGGGCCGCCGCCCAGGCTGCCTGCGCATCCATGCGAGCGCGCGCGACCGCCAGTGCGATCAGGGCAGAACCCGACAGCGTCGTCATCACATGCACACAGGCGAGCGCCAGCACGCCGTCGATCTTTTCAACGCTGCTGCGCACCGCCGCAATCGCATGATCGGGCTGGGTCGTAAACATCACGCCTTCCGCAAGAACAAGGCGCGCGCCCAATTGCTCACGGGCAAAGTCAAGCACGGGATCCCACAGCAGTGCCTGCGCCTGCACAAGACCCTCGGGCTCGGCAGCGCGATAGCAAACAAGATCTGAGGACGCATATTTCACAATCTCGTCGCGCACCGCATCCATCTCGCGGGCGACGCCATCGAGCGCCGAATTGACAATGCGCGTCACCGGCATTGTGGCGGGATCGATCAATTCGCTCTGCCGTTCCCATTCGTCGGCGACAAGCCGGGCGGCTTTTTCATTCGGCAATTGCAAGGCATTTCGGCCGGGCGTGAGTGCCGGCTTTCCATCCAGCAGAAGAGCATGCCCGCCCTCGCGTTGCTCGACATGGGCTTTGGCGTAAAATCTTTTGGGCAGCGCCTTTTTCTGATCGCGCCGCGCCATTTCAACGGGATCGATTGCCTCGCCATGCGTCGGCAGCAGGTCTTTGAAAAGGTCTTCGCGCATGTTTGCCATCTAGTCCTGGAAAAAATTCTGTTCGAGAAGGCGCGTCAATTGGGTGAAATCATCCACCAGATGTTCCGCCCCGCCCTCGATGAGCCGCGCTGTTGGATGATAGCCCCAGGTCACACCGATACGACGGACACCGGCAGCGCGACCCATGGCCATGTCGAATTCGGTATCGCCGACAATCACCGCATCCTGCGGCGCAGTCCCTGTTTGCGCAAGAGCCGCCAGGATCATGGCAGGATCGGGTTTTGAGGGATGAAGGTCGGATGTCTGCACGCTGGCGAAAAGATGATGCCAGCCCTGTTCATCGAACAGATGCTGCACACCCTTCTGCGATTTGCCTGTCGCAATCCCGAGCCTTGCATCCTTGCGCTGCGCCAGTGTCTCCACAGTTTCGCAGGCGCCAGGATAGAGCCTGTCGCCAAAAGTCGGATCGAGCCGCATCTCCTGCCAGGCTGCACGATAGCCGGCAGCAAGCTCTTCGGCCGGCCCGCCCGGCACAAGCACTTCAAAAGCGCGCACCAGCGACAGGCCGACAATGGAGAGCATGGTTTCACGCGGCGGCGGCACAAGACCGAGCGCAGTGAAAGCGCGCGTCTGCGCCTCGACAATGAAATTCTGACTGTCGACGAGCGTCCCGTCGACATCGAAAATGACGAGTTTCATCTGTTCCTTCTCCCTGAGGGAGAAGGTGGACGCGAAGCGGCCGGATGAGAGGCTACGCAATCACGACCCGGCAGGCGGCGCCCTCTCATCAGTCGAGCTTCGGCAATTCTTCCGCCCCTTCAGGGCAGGCCATTTCAACCGCATTCATCGTCATGGCGAGCAGGCTGTAATAGCCGTTGAGTGCCGAGAGATCGATAATGCCCTTGTCGCCGAAAAGCTTGTGCACGCGCGCATAAGTCTCGTTCGTGACACGGCGCTTGACCATGAGCTCGCTCGAGAAATCATAGATTGCGGCCTGTTCCTCGCTCATGCCCTCGGGCCGGCGGCCGTGGCGGATCGCATCGATGATCGTCTCGCTGACGCCCTGCTTTTTGGCGATGGGCATGTGGATGAACCATTCATAATCGTTCGACCAGATGCGCGCGACGACGAGAATGGCAAATTCCGACAAGGCGCCCGACAAAGAGCAATCATAGCGCAGGAAAGCGCCCAGATATTGCGCGCGCTTCAGCACTTCGGGGCTGCGCAGCAAAATATCGAAAGGCCCGGCCAGCTTGACGCCGCGCGTCTGTTCGAAAAAGTCGGCGGCTTCCTTCTGTGCCGGTGTGTAATCGGCGACAGCAAGTTCGCCCATGCGCGGTTTCGTGCTCATTCGTCAGGAGCCTCCATGATCGGATCGTAGCTCGACACATCGAAGCCGAAGAGTTCGAAGGTCGCTTTCATATGCGGCGGCAGCGGCGCTGTGACATCGATCGTGCCGCCCTTCGGGTGGGGAATGACAAGCCGGCGCGCCAGCAGATGCAATTTGTTTTCCACGCTGGAGGGGATCGCACGCAGAGGATCGGTGCGGCGCGGATCATTATCGGGCCTGATGCCATATTTCGGATCGCCGATAATCGGGTTGCCAATGGCCTCGGCATGGGCGCGCAATTGATGCGTGCGGCCTGTCACCGGCTTCATCGACAGCCAGGCAAGGCGCGGGGCGACCTTGTCGACTGTGGCGTAATAAGTGATCGAATGCTGCGCATCGACTTCGCCATGTTTGGCGATGCGCATTTTTTCCGGATCGATACGCGCGCCGCCCTTGGGTCCGCGCCGCTCATCGCCCATGCCCGCACCTTTGGCGAGGAAAAGCGAGATGCGGCCCTGCGGCGGCTTTGGCACGCCTTCCACAATCGACCAATAGATTTTCCGTGCCTGGCGGGAGCGGAAAATTTCGCCAAGATCGGAGGCCATTTTGCGCGTCTTGGCGATCAGCAGAACGCCCGATGTGTCGCGGTCGAGACGATGCACGAGCAAGGGCCGGTCGCCGTTTTCTGCCGCCATGCCCATCAGCATGCCATCGATATGATGCGTCGTGCCCGAACCGCCCTGCACGGCAAGGCCGTAAGGCTTGTTCAAAACCATCACATGCTTGTCTTCGAACAGGACCATTTTCTGAATGGCCTTGGCATCGGCATCTGATGGCGCGCGTTTGATGGCGGGCTTGGCCGGCGCCTCGTCGATTTTGAGCGGCGGCACGCGCACACTGGCGCCCTCGGTCAGGCGCGTCGATGTCTGGGCGCGCGCACCATCGACGCGGACCTGCCCGGTGCGGACGATCTTGTTGAGATGGCCGAGCGACAGATCCGGCACGCGCCGTTTGAACCAGCGGTCAAGACGCATGCCGTCTTCATCGGCGCTGACGATGAGCGTCTGCACACCGCCGTCTTTTTTGAATTCCTGCTTGCTCATGCGAGCGACCTCACCAGCGCCATGCCGGCGACAAGGCCGAGAAGCGAAAGAATGACGGAAAGAATGACATAGAATGCGGCAGCGCCAATCTCGCCGCGCTCCCAGAGAGCCATCGTCTCAAGGGAGAAAGCGGAGAAAGTGGTGAAGCCACCAAGCACACCGGTCATCAGAAAGAGCTTCACCGGCTGCTCTGTGGAGGCACCCGCCTTGCTGGCAAACCAGGCGGCCAGAATGCCCATGACGAAAGAGCCCGCCACATTGATGAACAATGTGCCATAGGGAAAGTCGCTCCCCGCATGCCGCAAAGCCAGCAGGTTCACGCCGTGCCGGAGCGAACCGCCGATGCCGGCGCCAAGAAAGACGAGAAGAAAGGCCTGCATGGTCTTGTCGTAACCTCTGCCTCGTCATTGCGAGGAGCGCAGCGACGACGCAATCCAGAGCCGCCGCGCGCTCTGGATTGCTTCGCTACGCTCGCAATGACGGCGAAAGCTTTGGCCAAGTCTATACCCCAGCCCCTCCCGCGCCGCCATCCTATTCCCCGCCCCGCTCCTTGCGGAGTTTGGCCCAATAATCGAGCCGCTTGCGGATGTCCCGCTCGAAGCCGCGCTCCACGGGCTCATAGAGGCTTTGGCGGCCAAGTGCGTCGGGCCAGTAATTCTGGCCCGAAAAGGCATCGGGCTCGTCGTGGTCATAGGCATAGCCCTGCCCATAGCCCTCCGATTTCATCAGCTTCGTATGG
>CANHAW010000211.1 GCA_947458675.1 Beijerinckiaceae bacterium | reverse complement strand
CTTGTGGTGCGCTGGGATGCGAGCTTTTTGAATGCAGAAAGAAGCGCCGCGCTATGCAATCTATTTTGCACCCGATCCGGCCAGTTCCTTCTGGCGCTTCGGTTGCGATTGTCTGGGTTATGATGCTGCATCGGGAAATGTGTGCGATCAGTTTGTACCGCGAGGTCTCGATGCAAATCTCTGGTACGATTTGACGGAGGCACCGCGGACCTATGGGTTCCATGCCACTCTCGGGGCGCCATTCTATCTACAGGGCGATTGCTCGGAAGACGATCTGATTGAATCTGTCTACACATTTGCTGCGCGACAGCCCTCTTTTTCAATTGACTCTCTTGGGGTTGGTCGTCTGTCGAATTTTCTTGCACTCCTGCCCCGAGATAATCATGAGCTTCTTCAGGCATTAGCTGCACGCATTGTCTCAATGTTCGATCAATTTCGTGCGCCGCTTTCCTCTGCTGACATGGTCAGACGGCAAGCCGGTTCTTTGAGCGACAAGCAGAAAGCCTATCTTGAATTGTGGGGTTATCCCTACGTCTTCGATGAGTTTCGTTTTCACATGACGCTGACTGGCGCCCTGCCAGAATCGCTTCTGGATTTGGCTCAGGATGAGATTTCGGAATTGTTTTCGTCACGGGTCGGTTTAGAGCCGGTTGTTATCGACTCTGTTGTTCTCGCCCGTCAGGAATATCGAAACGGGCGATTCCGTATCATTGAACGAGGGCCGTTTCTGGCTCCGCGGATCGTATGATGGCTTCGATGAACAGGGCCGCGCCGTGATCGATCGTGCCTTCGTTGCGGATTTCGACGATGGTTGCGGAGTGCCACTGCAATGGAGCGGCGCGCTCCACACGGGCGCGGACTTCGGCCATGCTCTCGCGTCCGCGGGTTGCAATGCGGGCCGCCAGAATCACCGGGTCAGCAGTGACATGCAAAACAATGACGGGAAATCCAAGCTGCTCGGCTTGCAAGATCACACCACGGGAAACATTGGCAATGATTGTTCGGCCGGCGACCAAATCCTGCTTGAGGCTCGCGGGCAGTCCATAGGCCAGACCGTGCGCGCGCCAGGACAAAAGGAAATCACCTTGCGCTTCGGATTTCTCGAAGGATTCCATCCCGAGCGTATCGTGATCCTCCGCCATGGGGCGGCGCGTCACGATGCGGCGTGCGAAGACGAAATTCTTTTCACCGGAGAGTGCAAGTTTGGCGCGCTCAATCAGCGCATCCTTGCCCGCACCCGAGGGTCCAACGACAAGAATCAGGCGGCCGCTGGCCGATATTTTTTTGCTGGGAGAAATTGACATGTCCGGAAGGAAACTCGGTCTTGAACCTGTGATCGATATGACAGCCCTGGTTCGGGAGTCTGTCTTTGGGCGTTACACGGAAGTCGGCGCGCGCACCAAAGTGGTCGAAACTTCAATGGGCGATTATTCTTATATCGTGAATGACGGAGATGTCATTTATACGACAATCGGAAAATTCTGCTCGATTGCGGCGCAGGTGCGCATCAATCCGGGCAACCATCCAATGTGGCGCGCTTCCCAATCGCATTTCTCCTATCGCGCGAGCGCATATTTTGAGGGCGAGAACGACGAGGCTTCGTTCTTCGATTGGCGGCGCTCGCATCATGTAAAAATTGGCCATGATGTTTGGATCGGCCATGGTGCTGTCGTCTTGGCTGGCCGCAATATTGGCGATGGAGCAATTATTGCGGCTGGTGCAGTCGTCTCCAAGGATGTCGCTCCTTATACGATTGTTGGCGGCGTTCCGGCCAAGGAGATTGGGCGGCGGTTTCCAGTAAAGATCGGCGAAAGATTGCAGGCTTTGGCATGGTGGGATTGGGACCATGCGCTTTTGCAAGAGCGACTGCCGGATTTTCGGTCTCTGTCAGTTGAAGATTTTTTGGATAAATACGAAAACGCTTAAACGCGTTCGAGCCTCTTGTAAGGCATAGGTGGAAGATCGACGCAGATCTCGTCGCCCGGTTGGACAAGTCCACCGCACACGACAATGGCCATCACGCCTGCACGCAGGGTGATGGCTCCCGCCTCGTCGCGTCCCAGAACAGCTTGCATCAAGCCATTTTGAAAAGCATCGATTTGCTTGCAAGGATTGCGTAATCCCGTCAGCTCGAGAACGACCTGCGGGCCCATTTTCAATTTAGTCCCCAGGGGCAAGGATAGAAGATCGATCCCGCGCGTCGTGATGTTTTCGCCCAGATCTCCCGGCTTTACGGAAAAGCCTTTCGGCGTAAGCTCTTCAAACAATTCCTCCGCTATCAGATGGACTTGGCGCAGGTTCGGTTGGTTCGGATTTACGGCGACGCGGGAGCGATGCTTGACCGTCTCCCCGCAATGCGCGTCTCCCTCGATGCCGCGTCCAGCCAGGAGTGTGATTTGTTGGCAGAGGCGCTTGCTGAAAGCATGCTCACCGTGGCGCGCCACGCAGACAATCCTGCCCGTGGTTTGCATCTTTATAATCCCCTTGTTTCAGAAAATCGTCGCGAAATACATATTCGGCATCTTGCCTGCCCGAGGCAATGTCGAATGCGGCATCTTCTTCAAGATTGTTTTCTTCTGGTCGCAGTTCGGCTTGCATAAAGTCGACGATCAGCGAATTGACCCGAAGAATCTTTTGCGCGCGCTGCTTTTCGTCTGACGAATGGCAGTCTTGCGATATTTCTGCAAAGATTCGATCTGTCAATATTGCGAGTCTGTCTTCAAGGCCGCTCAGATAGGCGTTTCGCAGTGCCATGCCGAATCTCCCTTTGTGGGTGTACGGGCAAGGCTCAGGCAATCTGCAGCTTGTGTCATTTTTTTGAAACTTTGCGACAGGCGCAAAGTTTCATGTGCATGACGGCTTTCGATCTTTGTCTTTCAATCGCATTCCAGATTGCGGCCGCTGATTTTGCAGGAGCCGGCGGCACGACCGCGCTCATCATAGCCGGTGATTGTCCAGTTGAGGCCGCTCAGGTCTGAGGCTTCGCGTTCAAGCATGGCAAAGCCGAAAAGGCCCGGACGAGTCAGGCCGGCGACGATTTTTTCGCCATTTATTTCCATCCCCGTCAGCGGCGTTGGCGCATCGACAGACAAGGCATTTCCGCTATGGCCGGCGACAATCTGCAGCGGAAGATCGCCTTCATATTTCATGACGCTGTAGACGTGATGATGGCCTGAGAGCATGAGTTGGGCATTGGGCGGCATGACGCCTTTGGCAGCGGCAGCCAGCGTTCTATTGTCGCCCTCAGGCGTGCCCCGGCGACGGTTTTCTGCCGCCCAGATCGGACGGTGAATGCCATACCAGACCGGTCCCTTGAGTACGGATGCTTTTTCGAATTGCGGGCGATAGAAAGCCGCTTGGATTTCGTTCAGCCGCTCGTCAGCCGTTGACACGTCCATGACGAGCAAGGTGACGCCTCCGAGATCGACAGTGAAGGGCATTTGGGGGCCAAGGCAGCCCGCTTTGCCGGCCTTGATGTCAAATGGATAGGGGTCGAGCATGCGCGCCCAGCCAATGCCGCCGCGGTGGCATTCTTCGTGATTGCCGCGCAGCATGACCCATGGTGCGGCGCCAAGAAGAGCCTCGGCTGGGGCAAAGAAATCCTCCCGCCAGACGGCCCAATTGTCCCCATAGGGTGAGCCTGCACAGCCCATATTCCCCGGCGGACAGGGGCTCTCGCGATAATGCATGTCCCCGACATGGATCACGAGATCTGGCTTGAAATGGGCGCCCATTGTGGCGATGAGCCGGAATGGCCAGAGCTGGATATCGTGGCAGGCTTGGACCTGCGATCCACGCAGACGGCATCCCGAGTCGCCGACAAGCAGGATGCGATCCGGACGCGTCTTTGCCAAAGCGACCGGAACATTGTCGAGCGTGACACTTTTCACACTGGCGGGGATTGGGATTTGGCAGCTGCGGACGGGATAGCCATCTGCCGGGGTCGATCTTTCGATCATGATCTGGGCTTTGCCGTCGATCAGCGCCAATGGACAGGTGCCGGCATCGGTAATGGCGCGTGCTTCAAGGCCATCGGGCCCATATTGGGTCCATCGGTAAATCTCACCTGCGGGTGCAGCGGCTGCCCAGAGAAAGCCGCTTACGAGTGCGAGAATTTTGATCGAGGGCCTGAAAAAACGCATCTAGTCGCACCTCTCTTTGCGTAAGAACCAGCTGAACATGCTTGCGTGAAGCCGTCGTGACAGCCCGGGCTTGCTGGTGCCGATAGAGGCGGTTATGTCTCAGCGCGCGTGACATGACAGCCAATTGGGGGCGAAAATGGACGTGACGATCGATCAGGCTATTGAGATCCATGCTCGGGCACTCACATATCGCCATGGTGGGTCAGCAGAATCGCAAGCGCGCGAGCGCGCGCAGGCCTGCCAGTCTTACGGCGACAATGAGGGCCATCAAGTCTGGGAAAAAGTCGCAGAAACAGTAGCCCATCTCCGGCATGTCCAGACATCAGGTCAGCACGCCGGTTGAATAGCCGAGCAGGGGGCGTTATTCAGGTTCTTTGTCACGTGATTGTTATATTGCGCGCCTAATCCCGCTGGATCAGAAGCGGGGAAGATCTCATGCGCAGCCAGATTT
>CANHAW010000210.1 GCA_947458675.1 Beijerinckiaceae bacterium | reverse complement strand
GCTTGCCGCGCAGAACAGGCAAAAGATGAGAAAGGGTCTCACCATCCTCATGCGGCTTGCGCCTCAAGCGGGGCGAGAAGCTCAGGCTTCACGCGTTTGACGAAGGAAATGCAGAAACCGCCAACAAAACCCTCGACCAGAATGAGCGGCAGATAGGTGGCCGTCATCACTTTCGCCGAAAGAATGTAATCGCTTGAAGACAGCGCCAGCGACAGGGCGACCATCAGTCCGGTGCAGATCACGCAGGCCGCGCTGGCAAGGCCGCCGATAATGGTGGCCGATGCAAGGCTGGCGCGCGCAATCAGGGGCGCTGCCAACATGCCGATGATGGCGCCGGGCAGAGCGATGTTGAGCGTATTCACGCCAAGCGTCGTCAGGCCGCCAAAGCCGAACATGACAGATTGCAGGAGCAGGGCGACAAAGACCGCCGGAAAAATAGCCGGTCCCAAAATCATGCCCATCAATCCGCCCAGCAACAGATGCACGCTCGAGGGGCCAACGGGCAGGGCGACAAGCGACAGCGCAAAAAAACCGGAGGCGAGAATGGCAACACGCGGCACATCGCGATCGCCCATGCGCTTCAGTCCAAAGCCGATGGCGCCGGCAGCCATGAGGCCACCGGCGGCAAGAACGGGAAGCGAGAGAACGCCGTCAGGAATATGCGCCATTATTGTCTCCGCGCGGGAGGCCGCGCGCCCGTCATGTCGGTGGCTTTCACCCAGATGAGACCGCCAAGCTCCACTTTCGCATCCTTGCCATCGGGCGATTTCATTGTCTTGTCATCATCGATCAATGCGGCAAAGCCCCACCATCCGGCGCGCGGCATGGCATAAGCAAAGACGCCCTGCGCATCTGCCTTGATGACTTGCGTGACGAAAGCATCATTGGGCGCTTTCACCGAGCCATCATTCACATATTCGACTTCGATCTCGGCGAAGGGAACCGGCTCGCCGTTTTTCCGCACAATGCCGCGAAAGAGATTGCCGGTCCAAAGGCCGGTCGGGCGCACAAGCGGCTCGATCTCGACGGGCAGGCCAGCCTTTTCATCCCAGCCCTTGCCGGAGGCGAAACCGTCCACGATCACCTTGGCGTAGTGGATAATGTATTTGCCCTCGGCCTTTTCCCAATAGGGCTCGGGCTCGATGAAGAAAATGGCTGCGCCGGGCTCTTTCAGATCATGGGTCAGGGTCCAGGCGGTGGCATTCTGGCGCTTCACCGGCTTGATGGCGCCGGTCAGATCGATGGTTTTGCCGTCGATCAGCGCGCCGACGCGTTTGGGCTTTTTCATCTCCATGACCGGCCCATTCTCCATCGGATGGGTGAATGTCATGTCGATGGTCACGCGGCCGCCCTCGGTGGGAACGTCATTGGAGGGCAGGATCTGCTGGAAATGGGCCGATGCAGATCCGGCAAGCAAGGTAAGCGACACCAATAATGTGCCCAGTGCCGACCCGGCCGCGATCCTCATGCCCCTTCTCCCTTTATGAAATTTTGCCATGCCCCTTCTCCCTTTATGAAATTTTGTATGGTTTTACATACATACTTACGGATGAGGCAAGGGAAATTGCGACGGCTGCAAAAAATCGCAGATGGCCCCGTGATTTGCCGCTTCGCCCACGGGGATTTGGGTTGACGGGAATCGCCTCACGGCCATGATCCGCCGGCTTGAGGAGCGCCCGATGAGCCAGACAAAAAAAGCAACGACCCGGTTCCGCGAGCTGATCGCGCGCCGCCAGATCACGATGATTCCGTCGGTGGGCGATGCCTTCTCCGCCCGGCTCATCGCCCATGAAGGGTTCGAGGCCTTGATGAGCTCGGGCAATGCGGCCTCGGCCATGCGCCTTGGCATGCCCGATGTCGGTGTGATGACCTTGGCTGAAAATGCGCAAAATGCCGGGCTGATGGCGCAGGCGAGCGGACTGCCCGTTTTTGCCGATGCCGATACAGGCTATGGCAATGCGCTCAACGTGCGCCGCACGATCATGGAATTTGAACGCGCCGGTGTCGCGGCCGTGATGATCGAGGATCAGGTCAGCCCGAAACGCTGCGCCATGCTGGCCGGCAAAAGCGTCATTTCCCGCGCGGAAATGGAAGGCAAGGTGAAGGCCGCTGTCGATGCGCGCAGCGACGATGATTTCGTCATTTGCGCGCGCACCGATGCGCGTGCCGTGGAAGGTCTGGCGCCCGCCATCAAACGCGCGCAAGCCTATCAGCTTGCCGGCGCCGATGTGATTTTTGTCGAAGGGCCGAAGACCCGCGAGGAAGCAGAAGAGATCGCCCGCGCCATCGACATTCCGCTGCTTTACAATATTACGCCGACCGGCAGTGTGCCGCCGCTCGATGTCGCCACGCTGGAGCGCATTGGCTATCGCCTGCTCAGCTGCTCGGTCTACATGCTGCTGGCTGCATTGCCTTCGATGCAGAATTTTCTGCGTGTGCTGAAACAGACCGGCGATGTGGCAAAGGCCGGCGCCGGTGCGGCCAGCATGAAAGATTATCTCGAGATTCTGCGCCTGGCCGATTGGCAGGAGCGGGAGGCCAGATTTACACCCCCGTCCGTTTGAAGGCGGGCACAAGGAGGGAATATGCGACAAATTCTTGCAGGATTATTTTGTGGCGCGGCGGCGATCGGCGGTCTGGCGCTTGGTAGTGCATCTGCGCAGGCGCAAGCGCAGCCCTTTTATCAGGGCAAGACGCTGACCGTGATCGTTGGTCTTGCAGCCGGCGGCTCGGCCGATACTTTGGTGCGCCAGTTGACGCCGCATCTGAGGAAGCAGATTCCCGGCGAGCCGAGCATTGTCGTGCAGAATATGCCGGGCGCTGGCGGCGTGCTGGCCTTTAATTACATTTATGAGAAAGCGCCGCGCGACGGCACGCAGATCATCTTCTCGCTGTGGGATCCGCTGGCGCAGGCGCTTGGCAATCAGGGCTTGCGCGCGCGCTACGATCAATATCCCTATCTCGGCGGCATTGCGGATGTGCGCGTGAATTATCTGCGCGTCGATGCTGTGCCGGGCGGCTTCAAACAGCCGGCTGACATTATGAAAGCGCCAAACCTGATCGTCGGCGCCTATGGCACGACCGATCTGTCAGGCATTCTCGCGCATCTGTCGCTGAAAATGCTCGACGTGCCGCACAAGATCGTCACCGGCTATCGCGGCGGCTCGGATGTGTTTCTCGCCATGCAGCGTGGCGAAGTGAATTTCCACAATACGAGTCTTGCGACTTTCCGCACGCGCTCGAAGGGCTTTGTGCAATCGGGCGATGGCGCAGCTTTGTCCTATCTCGTCGCATCCAATGAAAAGGGCGAATATCTGGCTCGCAAGGATGTCACCGACATGCCGGTCTTCCAGGATCTCTACAAGCAGGTCCATGGCAAGCTGCCGGCAGGCCCGCTGTGGAACGCCTTCAACTGGACGGTCCAGCAATTCGGCGATCTCGCCTATGTTGGCCTCGCACCTCCCGGCACGCCGGAGCCCGCGCTGGCCGTGTTGCGCAAAGCGATTGCCGATACGATGGCCGACAAGGATTTCATCGAGGAAACGACCAAGCGTAACGGACTGCCCTTCGATTATGTGAACATGGAAGAGGGCGCGAAAGTTTTTAAGGCTTTGTCTGGTGCATCGCCTGAAATCCTCTCAGCCCTGCGTGAAAGCATGGCCGCCATGGGTGCGAAATAATGAATGAGGCGCGGCGTTCTTCGACCCTTTTCGACAAGATCTGGGATCTTCATCTCGTCGGCCGCCGCGCCGATGGTCGTGAGCTGATTTATATCGATCGGCATGTGCTGCATGATCTTCATGCGCCACATGCCTTTTCGAAACTGGCGCGGGCGGGGCGCGCCGTGCGTCGTCCCGACCTGACATTTTCCATGCAGGATCATTCGGTCTCCGTGCAGCCTGGCCGCACGGAAGACACTTATGCCGATGGCGCGGCTTTCGTGCGCGCCATGCGCGAAGGCAGTGCCAAAAACAAAGTGCGCGTTTTCGATCTGGGCGATCCCGATCAGGGCATCAGCCATGTTGTTGCGCCCGAACTCGGCATGGTTCTGCCCGGCGCTACCCATGCTGTGCCGGATTCGCATGCTTGCACGGTGGGCGGACTCGGCGCTCTTGCCTTTGGCTGCGGCACGACCGAATTGGAACATATTCTGGCAACGCAGGTCATCACTCTGTCGCGGCCGAAAAAATTGCGCGTCAATCTTCTCGGCACGTTGGGAGCCGATGTTGCAGGCAAGGATGTGGCACTTGCTATTCTCGCCAAGATCGGCGTCTCGGGCGGGCGCGGATATGCGATTGAATTTGCCGGGCCGGTCGCGCGCGCGCTGACCATCGAGAGCCGGCTGACCTTGTGCAATCTCACCATTGAAATGGGCTCGCGCTCCGGCTTTGTTGCGCCTGACGATGCGACATTTCAATGGATCGCGGGGCGTCGCTTTGCGCCCAGGGGCGCGCAATGGGAGGCGGCGCTCAAACATTGGCGCACGCTTTTCTCCGACGAGGATGCCGTCTTCGATCGCGAAGTCGAGGTCGATTGTTCAGGTCTCGAGCCGCAAATCACTTGGGGTACGGAGCCGAGCCATGTGATTGGCATT
>CANHAW010000209.1 GCA_947458675.1 Beijerinckiaceae bacterium | reverse complement strand
CTGCACTGTCAGATTTCATTGAGAAGACACATGCCATCTGGGCTCGTGAAAGCGATATGAAGACACGGATGGAGCAAACACAGGCGCTCCTGACAGGCCTTGTAAAGAACCCCGCTATTCAGGATTCTGCCAAGAATTGGCCCTCGACCGAGGGGCACAAGAACCTGCTCCTGCATACAGACGAGAAATACGGTTTTATCATCAATGCCGTTGTTCGCGCGCCCAACCGGAAGGGGAGCGTGCATGATCATTCCCAGGCCTGGGTTCTCTATGGCCTTGTTGAGGGCACCGAATCTCTCGAGCGCTATGACCGGCTGGATGACGGGAGCCGTCCCGATTATGCCGAGGTAAAACTCTCCGGCGTGACGATTGGCCAGCCAGGCACGGTAGATCTTGTTCCCCCGTTCAATATCCATGCAGAACAGGGCGGACCCGGTCGCTCTGTGGCCATGATCTTCCGCAGTGAAAAACTGCTGGGGCGCATCCTGCAACACGGATATGATCTGATGACAGGAAAAGTCACAGAACGCTACGGTCCAACGCAAGTAGAATATAGCCTCGCGTGATCAGGGGCCCCGCATCCGTCCTGACAGGTATCAATGCCACGCAAGTCATCGATCTCATTCGATCAATGGTTGAACGCGTCGTGCTGCACCCGAAAGTGTCTAGAAAAGGCTGATCTCTCGAGTGCTTTGGGGAACTCGCCAACAGCGCTGCATCATGCGCGCCCCACAAAAGCAAAACGCCCCGGAGTTTTCACTCACGGGGCGTTTTGTTTTGTGTTTTAGGATTTGGTTGCGGGGAGGCGTTGCGACCTCTACCGAACCAGCTCGCGCTACCAGCCGATCGCGTCGGGCAGCCAGGTCGCTATGCGCGGGAAGACGAAGACTAGCCCGGTCGCGAGCGCCTGAAGGCCGATGAACGGGACCACGCCGCGGTAGATATCCATGGTGGACACTTCCGGCGGCGCCACACCCCGCAGATAGAACAGCGCCCACCCGAACGGCGGGGTGAGGAACGACGTCTGGAGGACCACGGCGATCAGCGTCGCAATCCAAACCGGATCGACATTGGCCGCGCTCAGCAGCGGAATGAACAGCGGCACCACGATATAGCTAATCTCGATCCATTCTATGAAGAAGCCGAGAACGAAGATCAGCAGGAGCATGAACACGATCAGGCCGTCTGTTCCGCCCGGCACCATGGCAAAAAGATCATGGACTATCTTCTCGCCATTGAGGCCACGAAATGCGAGCGCAAAAACCTGCGCGCAGACAAGCACGAACATCATCGCTGCTGTGATGCGCCCTGTCGCATAGACCGTGTCGCGCAGCGTCGTCCATGACAGGCGACCCAGAGATGCAGTGACGAGAATGCTGCCCAGCGCGCCCATGGAGGCGGCCTCTGTAGGCGCCGCGACGCCGCCGATGATGGAGCCCATGACTGCGAGCACAAGCGCGATGGGAGGAAAACCTACCTTCAGGAATTTGACGAAGGTTTCACGCCCAGACTGGAGATTACGCTCTTCCAGCGGCACAGGTGGCGCCATATCAGGGCGCACCATGCCCAGCACGACAAGATAGAGGCAAAAGATCCCTGACAACATCAGCCCAGGAAGCAAGGCCGCGGCGAACAGCGTGCCGACGGATTGGCCCATAATATCCGCCAGCAGAATGAGGATCGTGCTTGGTGGAATGATCTGACCGAGCGTGCCGGATGCGCAGATGGTGCCGCAGGCCAGGCCCTTGTCATAGCCGCGCCGCAGCAGCGTGGGCAGCGACAGCAGGCCGAGCGTGACGATGGTCGCGCCGACAATGCCCGTGGTTGCGCCCATGAGAACGCCGACCAGAATAATGCCGATGGCCATGCCGCCGCGCAGGTTCCCCGCGAGATGGCCGATCACATCCATCAGCTCATTGGCGATTTTGGACTTCTCCAGCATCACGCCCATGAAGACGAATAAAGGGATCGCGATGAGCGTGTAATTGGCGGTCACCCCGAAGATGCGCGCAGGCAGCAGACTGAACAGCAGCGAGCCGAAGCCGATATAGCCGAATACGAACCCGCTGATGGCGAGCGTCAGCGCGACCGGAATCCCCAATGCGAGAAGGACGAAGAACGAGACGATGCACAGGATCGCCATGACTTCTGTAAAAGGCATCAAACTGTTTCCGGGTTGGCGATCGGTGACTTCGGCTTCAAGAAAGGCTCAAGCGCGCGCAACGTCGCAGCGAGACTTTGCAAACCAAGAAAAACGAAGCCAGCGGGGATCATCGATTTCACGATCCAGCGATAGGGCAGACCCCCTGGATCGGGCGAGCGCTCGCCTATGTCATAGGCCTGCATGACATAAGGAATCGACAGGTGCACAATGATCACGCATAGCGCGAGGGCGCAAAGGCATGACACGAGTTCGATTATCTGGCGCGTGCGCTCCGACATCCGCGCGTAGAGAACGTCCACACGGATGTGGCCCTCGTGCTTGATCGCATAGGCGATGCACAGCAATGACACAGGCGCCATGAGGTGCCATTCCAGCTCCTGCAAAGCAACCGATCCCGTGCGAAACAGGTAGCGCATGAGCACATTGCTGGCCATGACCACCGCCAGGGCGAAGCCGCACCATGCGCCGAAGCGGCCCGCAATCTCGACAATGACGTCGAGAGTTCGGGCTGCCCGTTCGAGCGAGCCGATCTCGTTTGACGCTTGCGTCACCATTGTCTCCCAGAATCAGCTTGTCACGCCGCGGATCTGCGCGTGGTACACGGCCTCTGACACCCCGGCCCACTTGTCGTGGTTCGCCTTGAAGGCCATGAAACTGTCGTGAACCTTCTTCACGAGCGGATCCTTCGCGGTGAACTCCGCGAGCAGCCGCGTGTTGGTTTCGCGCAGCGTGCCCACAATCTCCGGGCTGAGAGGTTGGGCGATGACGCCGTGGTTCTTCACAAGATCGTCGAGCGCTTCCGCATTCGTCGCCTCGCACCACGCTTGGCTGATAGCGTTGCACGCCGCGGCTGCGGCTTTGACAATCTCCTTGAGATCCGGCGGCAGGGAATCCCACGCCTTCTTGTTGATGATCAGTTCTGTCGCCGTGGACGTCTCGTGCCAGCCGGTCGTGTAGTAGAATTTTGCAGCCTTGTGCAGGCCCAGACGACGATCCTGGAAGGGGCCGACGAACTCGGCGGCGTCAATCACGCCGCGCTCAAGTGCGGGGAAAATCTCGCCGCCCGGCAGCAGCCTGACATCCACGCCATGTTGCGCCAGAACACGGCCAGCGAGGCCGGGAATGCGCATTTTCAAGCCCTTTAGATCGTCGATCTTGTCGATAGGCTTGCGGAACCATCCGGTCATCTGCACGCCGGTATTGCCCATGATCATCGGCATGAGATTGAACGGGGCGTAAACTTCTTCCCACAGCTGCTGGCCGCCGCCATGGTAGAGCCATGCGTTGAAGCCCTGGAAGTTAAGACCGAAGGGAACCGCCGTGAAATATTGGGCCGCGAATGTCTTGCCGGACCAGAAATAAGCGTTTGCCGCATTCATCTCCACGATGCCTTTCGACACCGCATCGAAGCCTTCGAGCGCGGGGATCAACTCGCCGGCAGCGAAATGCTGAATGGTGAGGCGCCCGTTCGACATGGCTTTGACCATATTGCAAAAGTCGGTCGGGCTTCCCGGTCCCTGAACATAGAAAGGCGACCCTGGCCCATAGGCGTTCGTCATCTTCCACGTGAAATTACGTGTTTGCGCGGAGACGAGAGCTGGGGCTGCGAGCGCGCCGCCAGCGGCACCAAGCAAACTTGCCTTGATAAAGGAACGACGCTTCATGTGATCACCTCTCAGTTCGCCCAAACGAAAGTCGATCTCTAAAAGCAAACGCTATGCCACGATGCGCGCCTGCATGGGCTGGTGACACTGAGGCGAGACGAAGGGCACCTCGCCTTCGAATTAAGCGCAGTGCACGAATTTGCGTCGTCACGCTTTATCCCGCTTGAACCGTCACGGCGACTGATCCAATTAAGGCCGATGGTTGTCAGTCAGAAGCGCAATTCAGGAGCATGACATGATCAATACGCCACGGGCCTTTCGCGGCATGGCGACATCGCCGCATCATCTGGCGACCGAGGCGGGCCTTCGCGTTTTGCGCGAGGGTGGCGACGCCGTCGAGGCGACAATCGCCATGGGCGCATGTCTTGCTGTTGTCTATCCGCATATGACCGCCATTGGTGGTGATGGGTTCTGGCTCGTGTCGCGCGGCGGCGAAGATCCTGTGGCCATCGACGCCTGCGGGGCTGCGGGAAGCGCCGCCACGGCGTCGCTCTATGCTGCGCGCGGCTGCGCGGCGATCCCATGGCGCGGGCCGCTGGCGGCCAATACTGTCGCCGGCGCTGTATCTGGATGGGGCGAGGCCTTCGCCTTGAGTCGCGCGCACGGCGGTCGCCTGCCTTTGTCGCGCATTCTGGAAGATGCAATCTGGCATGCGGAGAATGGATTTCCGGTCACCGCCAGCCAGCATGAGCTGACGGCATCCAAGCGAGCCGAGTTGATCGACGCGCCCGGTTTTGCGGCTTAAAAGTTTTTGGAGGGTTCCGATGGAG
>CANHAW010000208.1 GCA_947458675.1 Beijerinckiaceae bacterium | reverse complement strand
TCGAAGGCGCCGAGGATGTGGTTCTGGAGCCCTTTTTCCGCGAGGCTCCCCCTGCGCTCTGGCCGCGGCTTATTCTGTGTGCGCGCCCGAGCACGGCCTGGTCGGTCGATCTCGAGCGCCTCCTGCCGGCCTATGGCTATCGGGAGCTTTTGCGCAGCCGGGGCAATATCATCTGGGAGCGGGCCTGAGGGGCCAATTCCGCCTGTTCAGGGGGGATAGCGCCCAATCCCGCCCGCTTTCTGCTTGCGCACCGGCCCCGGCCCTCCCTAAACCGGAGCGGGAGCCGAAACATGACAGACCAGCCCGCCCTTTCCGTGACCGCCGCCGTGCTCGTGATCGGCGATGAAATCCTGTCCGGACGGACCAAGGACAAGAATATCGGCTATATCGCCGAATATATGACCAATATCGGCATCGACCTGCGCGAAGTGCGCGTCGTGCCCGATGTCATGGATGAAATCGTCGATGCTCTGAATGCTTTGCGCGCGCGCTACACCTATGTCTTCACCACCGGCGGTATCGGGCCGACGCATGATGACATTACCGCCGATGCAGTGGCCAAGGCTTTTGGTGTCGAACTCTACGAAGACCAGCGCATCATCGAGGCCATGCTGACCCGCATGAAGCCGGAGGATCTCAACGAATCCCGCCGTCGCATGGCGCGCGTGCCGAAAGGCGGCGAGCTTGTGCCCAATCCGGTCAACAAAATTCCCGGTTTTCGCATTGGCAATGTCATCGTCATGGCCGGCGTGCCGATGATCATGCAGGCCATGCTCGATTCCGTCGCCCCGACGCTTGAGACCGGCGTGAAACTCACCATGCAATCGGTGGATGCCGATGCACCCGAAGGCGCTTATGCCGCCGCTCTGGGCGACATTGCCAAAGCGCGGGAAAATCTCTCGATCGGATCCTATCCGAGTTATGTGGATGGCAAATTCCGCAACCAGATCATCATACGCGGCCGCGACCCGCAGGAAGTGGCTGCAGGCGTGCAAGACGTCGAGGCGATGCTCGCAACATTGCGCGCAGAGCGCGGCTGAGGAGATTTAAAAATGTCCGATCCCAATGCCCAAAAGGCTTTTCCGGTCTCCTGGGACCAGTTCCACCGCGATTCGCGTGCGCTTGCCTGGCGTCTGGCGGAAGCGGGGCCGTTTACCGCGCTGATCTGCATCACGCGCGGCGGACTTGTGCCGGCGGCCATTGTCGCGCGCGAACTCGGTATCCGCATGATCGAGACAGTCTGTATCGCCAGCTATCATGATTACACGTCGCAGGGCGGCCTGCAGGTGCTCAAGGGCATTTCATCCGATGTGGTCAAGCCCGGCGATGGCAAAGGCGTCTTGGTGATCGACGATCTCGTCGACACGGGCAAAACTGCACAAGTCGTGCGCGACATGCTGCCGAACGCGCATTTCGCCACCGTCTATGCCAAGCCGCAGGGTCGTCCGCTGGTCGATACTTTCATCACCGAAGTGTCGCAGGACACATGGATCTATTTCCCCTGGGATCTGGGCCTCGCCTTCCAGCCGCCGATTTCGAAAAACGAAAAAGGCTGATGGCTCGTCACTGCAAAGCTCGTCATTGCAAGGCTCGCAGCGTCTCCGCGCTCGTCATTGCGAGGAGCGCAGCGACGAAGCAATCCATCTTTACCCACCATCCGAAGATGGATTGCCACGTCGCCTTCGGCTCCTCGCAATGACGAATTGAAAGACCCGACCCGTCATTGCGGGGCGCGCGGCAACGAAGCCTGCCATCTTTCCCCCGCCGCCCCGTTGGCAGGGCGGGCTCTTATGGGCTAGACCAAGCCGCTGGCCGCTTTGGCCTGGCCCCTTGGCGAAACTGGTAAACGCATCCGACTTAAAATCGGCCGCTTCACGGCTTGCGGGTTCAAGTCCCGCAGGGGCCACCATATGCCGGCAGCGCGGCTTTAGCGTCTGGCGTCTTTCCAGGCGCGGACGGCGGCCAAAGATTGCACCACATGCGGGCTCGCAGCCGAATTTTTGATGCGCGAGAGAATCGTCCCGTCGGGCGCGATCACATAAGAAACGCGATCGGCGAAGGGCAGGACGGCCCCCGCCATGCCAAAGCCCACATCGTAAGCCTTGATGACTTTCATCTCCGGATCGGCGCCGACCGCGAATTTGTCGCGGCAGGCCATGGAGGAGAATTTTTTCTGCGTCTCGATATTGTCGGAGGAAATGCCGATCACGCTGGCGCCGGCCTTGGTAAAATCATCCATGGCTTCAGCGAAAAGATTGGCTTCTTCCGTGCAAACGCCGGTGAAGGATTTGGGATAGAAAAAGACCACGACCGGGCCTTTTTTCAGCGCGTCCTGCAAAGAGAATGTGACGCTCCCGCCAGCCAGCGCAGCCTCGAGGGCAAACATGGGCGCTTTGGCGCCAACCCGCAATTGCGCCTGCGCCGGAAGACCGGTCCACATCATGATCGCGGCGACGGGGATGAAGGGCAGTTTCGCAAGGCGCAACAGGCCGGCCCCGATGCGGGCAAGAATCTTTGGGGATGCGTCAGCCATGCGAAACCCGAAAAGTTCGAGGGACATTCTCTCAAACTTGTCCGGAAAGCGCGCCAGATCAAGGCCTCAGGCGCCTTTTTCACCGCTGCCGGGATCGGCTGCTTGACAGGGCAGGGCGAGCCATCTCTCATCTGGGCAGAAAAACAAATCTGGGGAGGATGATCATGCGTGTCCTGCGCCTTGCTGCTGCGGCGGCGACTTTCGGCCTTGCCTTTGGACAGACATTTGCGATGGCCGATACGGCCGCCTGGCCTGTGCGCGGCGGGCAGATCATCGTGCCTTATGCGGCGGGCGGCATTACCGATTTGCTGGCGCGCGGTCTGGCGCAAAAAATATCGGAACGTTCGGGCCATTCATTCATCATTGTGAACAGGCCGGGCGCCAACAGTCAGGTCGGCACGGAAGCGGCAGCGAAATCGCCCGCCGATGGTTATACGCTGCTGGTCACAGCGGATACGACATTCACCACCAATCCCGTGCTCTATCCGAAGATGAAATACGATCTGTCCGATTTCGAGCCGGTGAGCGGTCTCGGCATCAGCCCGCATGCGCTTGTCGTTCATCCTGACGTGCCGGCGAAAAATTTTGCCGAGCTGATCGAATTTGCGAAGAAGAATCCGCAACAGGCTTTTTATGGCACATTCGGCAGCGGCTCATCGGGCCATTTGAATATTTTGAATGTGCAGAAGCAGACGGGCGCATCTTTCACGCCGGTTCATTACAGCGGCGCATCGCCTGCCATCAACGATCTGCTGGGCGGCCATATCAAATTAATGACCGTGTCCATCGGATTGATTGCCGGACCTTGGGAAGCCGGCAAATTGAAAGTGCTGGCCTTCGGTTCCGACAAACGGCTGGAGAAATTTCCCGACATGCCGATCATGGCGGAAACCCTGCGCGGTTTTGAGGCCGGCTCCTGGTATGCGCTCTTCGCCCCCAAGGGCACGCCGCCGGCCATTGTCGAGAAAATTTCGATGGAGACGCAGGCTATTTTCAACGACCCGGCATTCCAGTCGCAGTTTCTGGCGCCAAGCTACACATATTCCATCGCACGCGGACCAAAGGATCTTGCCGAGCGCATTCGCACGGATTCCGCGCGACTGCGCCAGATCATCGTCGATGCGAAAGTCACCGCCGAATGAGCAGACGCGCTCGCGTCGCGTCTGCGCTTTTTATTTGGTGACAGGAACCTGGGGCGTCAGATCGTCGAAGACATATTCGGCGTCCTGACGGCCGAAAATAATATCGACCGAGCAATCTTCATCCTGCGCGGTCAGCGCCTCATGCATTTCATGAGCGATGAAACCGCAGAGCAGGTTTTCGATCCGGCTCACTGCAGCTGCGCGCAACCGCTCATCGCCGGCAAGTTCTGCGGGCGCGCCAATTTCGACGAAGATCTGCTCCGTCAGCGAGGCGAGTTTTTTGTCCAGAAGATCCATGTCTGCGGTCATTTGAGAATCTCCGTCGAGCCCAACTCGAATCACGCACGCTTACCTTCCGTGATGATCGTTGCAGTTTCTGTTACATGCAAGGCTCCGCTGACGCTGCGGCCGGTGAACCACAGGTAATTTGGGGTTCAGCGTGGCGGAAAGGCGTAGAGCCAGTCGAACCGGGCCATGACGGCCTCGGGCGGCAGGGCGCGCATGCCCATATCGCGGATGAGGGCGGCCGGGCCGCGCAAATGATAGATCGTGCCCTGCTGGCGCGAGGCTTTCTGGACGCGCGCGGCGCGGGCGACGCGGCGGCGGTCATATTCGGCCAGCGCCCGCGTCGTTGAAACGGGGCCGCCGGCCTGCGCCATAAAGGCCTCGCCCAGCGCGCCTGCATCCTCAATGGCTTGCGCTGCGCCCTGCGCAAAAAACGGCAGCATGGCGTGGGCGGCATCGCCAAGCAAAGTCACATGGCCCGAGCTCCAGCGGGGCAAGGGCTCGCAATCGAAAAGGGGCCAGCGCCGCCAATCGGAGACGCCCTCGATCAGGCGCCGGGCATCGCGATGCCAATCGTCGAAGCGCTCGCCGATCTCATGGGAAAGCCCGCGTGCGGACCAGAAGTCATGTGTCTTGGCGTCGCGCCATTGATCTTCGAC
>CANHAW010000207.1 GCA_947458675.1 Beijerinckiaceae bacterium | reverse complement strand
TTGAAAGGCTGCCAGCATGAGGGCGATCAGGATGAGAGGCAGGCGAAAGGTCGGCATGGTCCAATCTCCTTACCAGCGCCAGTAAAAGCGCATGGCATAGATCAGCACTGGAACCGAGAGCGTCGGCACAATCCATGTCATCGCCTGAATGGTGCGGTTTTGCGAAAGTGCAGGAAAGCGCGAGGCCAGAAATGCGATCAGCGCGCCGCCGATCAGCATGTTCAACACCCAGCCATACCAATACATGGCCGGTCCTTCACCGCGCACCGGCGGAGCCCAGAACAGATCCATCTTGTCGGTCGCCGGATGATAGGTGACCAAAGGCCAATTGCGCATTTCGCACAGGACATAAAGAACCGGCGTCGCAATGGCGAAGACGATGGCGAATGACAGGCTGTTGTCGCTTGTCGACCGATCGGCATTGCTCATGAGCCAAAACCCCTCACATTGTTGACGATGTGTCCGACCAGAAATGTCACCCAGCAGAAGAAAGCCAGCAGCAGGGTCGAGCCTTTGCGCATTGCGCTGAGATTTGCCTCGCCATGGCGCTTCCAGGCGATCCAGTAGAGCGGCAGCAAGCCGAGCCCAATGGCGCCCAGATGTTCTTTCATCTCGAAAGCGCCGAGCGTTTTGTAAAAACCTTCCTGCTCAATGGGGATGCGAACATAGATGCGATATTTCACATAGATCCATGCGCCGAAGATGAAGGTGAGAACCCAGAGAAGACAAACGGCGCTTGCATAGGCATGGCCCGAGACGGCGCTGAAGCGATTCAAAAATCCTGCTCCGGCAGGCTTGGGTTGGCGCAGCACATGGGCGGCCTGATGCGTCAGCGCGCCCAGCAAAGCGACGGCGAGCAAGGCATGGATCGTGAACAGAATCGTCCAGTACGTTTGCTCCGACATATAGTCGAGAATGAAATCCATCGAGCGTATCCCCCAGCCTTTCGGCACGCCTGAATTTTTGGGCCGACGATGCGGCCAAAGCGCCATGGGCGGCGCCTGTTTTTGTTTATGGGGTCATTGAAACAGGTTCACGCCACCCGTCAAGGCGGGGCTGGGGTCAGCTGGCCGGCGATGGGGCCTTCTGGGCCGGGCGTTTGCCGAATTCCAGCTTCGGCCGCCAGATGCCGAAAGCGATCTGGGCGACCGACAGAGCGGTAATGGCCCAGAGCGCCGTCCATTCGGAGGAAAGTGCGGCGGCCAGATCCTCGGCAATATTGGCGCCTTCCAGCGCGCGGGCCGACAAGGTCGCCGCCATGCCCGCCTTGGACTGGGTGATGGCCAGGGTCGATTCAAACATGGCAAAGCCCATCAGCGCCTTGGCCCAGGCCCATCGTTTTTCCTGATAGGGCCGGTGCACCATCATGGCGAGCAGGCCGGTGACGAGCGAAATGCCGAGCGAGGGCACGATGACAAAATCGCAAATGACGACAATGGTCGCCCGCATATCGGCAAATTGCGCCGCACTTGCCTGCGGCCCCTTGAGCAGCACAAGCATGTAGATCGCCAGCCCGCCGACAAGGCCGCAGGATGAGAATGTGTGCAGGAATTTAATTGTCTGGCGCATGGCACGTCTACGCTTTTGCCGCCCCGCAGGATCAGGCATGATGCCTGATGATCCTCGCTCCGATGAAGCGCATAAGGGCTGCTTATGATGTTCCGTCAAGGGAATGTCATATATCTATCATATAAATGTAATGATTCGGATGGCGAGGGTCGGGGAGAGGACCTCATTGGGCGGGATGGAACAATTTTGCTTTTTGGCGAGGCTGGCAGCAGCGGATGCCTTTTGTCGTGCGGGTCTCCCGGCATGAAGGCTGACGGCGCGCCCCCAAAACCCCGTCAGCAGGTTGCCGCTTTGCCGTTCCGCATCGCACCACAGCCGGAAATCATGCTTGTGACCTCGCGCGAGACGCGGCGCTGGGTGGTGCCAAAGGGCTGGCCCATCGAGGGGCGCAGCCTGCCGGAGACGGCGGCCCGCGAGGCCTATGAGGAAGCCGGCCTCGATGGCGATGTCTTGCCCGATGTTTTGGGCGTCTATCATTATCTCAAACGCAAGAAGAGCGGCGCGATGGTTTTATGCGCCGTCAGCGTTTTTCCCATGGCGGTGCGCCAGCAGCGGCGCAAATGGCCGGAAAAGAAGCAGCGCCTGACGCGCTGGTTTGCCTATAAGGAAGCAGCCGCCCTCGTGCATGAGGACGAATTGCGCGACATGATCCTCGCTTTTGGCGCTGCGCATTCGGGATTGTCTCGACAGGGCTGATGCTCTTTACTGGGGCGGTCTTTTGCGATCGCTTTTTCTTTTTTCATTCGGGGTATCGAATTGTCGGCCCATTCCCATGATCGTCTGCCCGTATGGTCATGGCTTGCACCTCTTGCAGCCGCGGTCTTTCTGGGCCTGCAATTTGCCGATGTGCTGCCCGCGCAAAACGGCTGGCTGATTGCTCTGGCTGCGCTTCTGCTGGTGGCGGCGGTTTTTGCCTCGGTGCATCATGCTGAAGTTCTGGCAGCGCGTGTCGGCGAGCCCTTCGGCTCGATCCTGCTGGCGCTTGCGGTCACGATTATCGAAGTGGCTTTGATCCTCTCGATCATGCTCAGTGCCGGGGAAAGCGCGAAGACTTTGGCGCGCGATACGGTTTTCTCCGCCGTGATGATTGTGCTCAATGGCGTGATCGGACTTGCGCTTCTGGTCGGCGGCAATCGCCACCATGAGCAGAGCGTGCAGGTGCAGGGCGCATCAGCCGCGCTTGGCGTGCTTGGCACGCTGGCAGCTCTCACACTTGTTCTGCCCAATTACACGATCAGCGCTGCGGGCCCGGTGTTTGCGCCTGCCCAGCTGATCTTCGTCTCCATTGTCTCTCTCTGCCTCTATTTTCTTTTCGTCTTCGTGCAGACGGTGCGCCACCGCGCTTATTTTCTCGACGATGTTGCAAGCGACAATTCCGATGTGCCGAAGCCCAAACAGGCCATCGTCACGGCCAGCGCGATTTTCCTGCCGCTGTCGCTGACAGCCGTCGTGCTGATCGCCAAGGCTTTGTCGGTTCCTCTCGACAAAGCGGTGGATGCAGCCGGCCTGCCGCAGGCCGTGGTCGGCGTTATTATCGCGGCCATCGTTCTGCTGCCGGAGGGAATTGCGGCGGTCAAATCGGCAGCGATCAATCGCATCCAGAACAGCGTCAATCTGGCGCTTGGCTCGGCCATTGCCAGTATCGGTCTCACCATTCCAGCTGTGGCGGCGGCTTCTTTCTGGCTGGGCACGCCGCTTGTTCTGGGCCTGTCTTCAGCGGGCACCGTGCTGCTGGTTCTCACCTTGTATATTTCGGCTTTGTCGCTTGTGACCGGCCGCACGACAATCATGCAGGGCGGCATACATTTGGTGATTTTCGGCGTCTTCCTGCTGATCACCGCCGTGCCCTGAGCGCGATCGCGCCAAAGGAAGCATGGCGGCCCGGCAAATCTGGTCTATTCTGGCGCCGCGCAAATCAGGCCGGATGAAATGCTTCAATATCTTCTTGCTTCGCCGCTGCGGAATTTTTTCGGCGGACTGCTCGTTTTCTTCATCGTCGGCTGTCTCGGCGTTCTGGCCTATATGGCCAATGGCTGGAGCTTTGCCGATGCGCTCTACATGGTCGTCATCACCGTCTATACAGTGGGGTTCGGTGAGGTTCGCCCGATCGACACGCCCTTGTTGCGCGCGATCACCATGGGGCTTGTCATCAGCGGCTCGACGCTGATCGTCTTTCTCACCGGCGCTCTGGTGCAGGTGATCACCGCCCATCAATTCCAGCAAGTTTTGGGGAACAGGCGCATGCAGAGCGACATCAAGAATCTTGCCGGACATGTCATCATCTGCGGTTTCGGGCGCATCGGGCAAATGCTGGCGCGCGAATTGCGGGCGGCCAAATGTCCTTTTGTCGTGATCGAGCGCTCGGAAGAGCAGCTCGCAGCAGCCAAAGCCAGCGATTATCTGTGCGTGCGTGGTGATGCGGCGGATGAGGATTGCCTGATCGAAGCGGGCGTGATGCGCGCGCGTGCGCTCGCCACCGTCCTGCCCGACGATGCAGCCAATGTGTTCATCACGCTTTCGGCGCGCAGTCTCAATCCGGCCGTCAAAATCATCGCGCGCGGCGAATTGCCCTCAACCGAAGGCAAGCTCGTCAAGGCCGGTGCCGATCGCGTCATTCTGCCTGCGCGGATCGGAGCGGAGCGCGCCGCAGAAATATTGCTCTATGACCAGGACGCGAAACTTCTCGCCGGCATTGAGCGCGCCGGCCATGAATTGCGCCGCCTCGGGCTCGATGTCGAAGTGATTGTCGCCGCACCCGGCAGTCGCGCCGATGGAGCCAGCGTAGCGCAGATCGAGAATATGGCGGCTGGCGCTTTCTTCATTGTCGCCATCGAGCGCGGCGCCGGGCGCACGGTGACAAAACCCGATGCCGATGTGAAAATTGCCGCAGGCGAGGGCGTGGCCATTGTCGGCCGCGCCGCGCAATCGCAAATCATCGACGAGATTTTCTTAAAGCCGCACCCATAAAAAAAGCCCGGCGCAGAGCCGGGCTTTTCGCTTTTCTGCGGCGCTCTTATTCGCCGACGATTTTCTGCATGCGCTCGATCACTTTCGGATC
>CANHAW010000206.1 GCA_947458675.1 Beijerinckiaceae bacterium | reverse complement strand
GCCGCGCCCTATCTCACGGCTACTTGTTGCGTGACGAAAGATCCCGAAACGGGCGTGCGCAACATGGGCACATATCGCGCTGGACTGAAGGCGGAAAACCGCCTTGGCGTGCGCATGGCCTCGCGGCTTGGCGGGGCTGGCGGCTATCTGCACTGGCTCAAATACCAGAAGCTCGGCAAGCCCATGCCGATTGCCATTGTGGTGGGCTGTGCGCCGGTGGTCATGTTTACCGGCCCGCAAAAACTCTCAACGTCGCAGGATGAAATGGCAGTGGCCGGCGGGCTTGCCGGGCGCGCGCTCCGCGTCACCAAGTGCAAGACGGTCGATCTCGAGATTCCGGCTGACGCCGAAATCGTCGTTGAAGGTTATATCGATACTGAAATGCTCGAGCCCGAAGGCCCGTTTGGCGAAAGCCACGGCCATGTCGCGCTGGAAGATTTCAACATGTCGATGGTTGTGACCGCAATCACCTACAAGAAGAATGCGGTTTTCACCACGATCCTGTCGGAAGTGACGCCGAGCGAATCCTCGATCCTGAAAAAGTCGGCCTATGAGGCGCTCTATTTCGCGCATCTGAAAAACCAGCTTGAAATTCGCGGCATCAAAAAAGTCGTGATGCACGAGCCGCTGACGAATTTGCGCAAGGTTCTCTTCCTGCAATTTGCCCATGGCGCGCCCCAGACCGAGGTCTGGCGCGGGCTGCAGGGCGCCGCCTCTTTGCAGGCGCAATGCGGCAAAGTGGTCATTGCCGTGTCGGAAGATATCGATCCGGCTAATACGGATGCGATCTTCTGGTCGCTCGCCTATCGCGCCAATCCGATTGAAGATGTGCTGATCGTGCCGCATCGCTCCGGTGGCCATGGGCCGAAATCGGGTGCGGGTGGGGATTCCACATTGCTGATGGATCTGACGCTGAAACACACCATGCCGCCGCTCGCTTTGCCGGCGAAAAACTACATGGAACATTCGCGCAAGATCTGGGAGGAGCTCAATCTCGGGCGCCTCTCCGTGAAAGCGCCCTGGCATGGCTATGATCTGGGCGACTGGTCGCCCGATTGGGATGCTTTCGCGCAGAGCGCAGCGAAGGGCGATTGGGCTGCCAATGGCGAGAATACATTTGCCCGCCGTCGCGCCGGGCTGAAGCCGGAAACCCCCGTGCGCAATGTCGAAGGCAAAGCCAAGGACGGCGCGAAAGACAAGGGAGCGCATTGAACATGCAAAGCGTGACGCTGACGATCAATGGGCAGAAGGTCACGGCGGATGTCGAGCCGCGCATGCTGCTGGTGAAATTCCTGCGCGAACATTTACGCATGACCGGCACACATGTGGGTTGCGACACGACACAATGCGGCGCCTGCACGATCCTCTTTAACGGCGATGCGGTGAAGAGCTGCACCATGCTCGTTGTCCAGGCCGATGGTGGCACGGTGACAACCATCGAGGGCGTGGCGCAGGACAGCAAGATGCATCCGGTGCAGGAGGCCTTCCATATCCATCACGGGTTGCAATGCGGTTTCTGCACGCCGGGCATGGTCATGCGCACGCTTGATCTGCTCGCCAAAAATCCGAAGCCCAGCGAGGAAGACATTCGCCACCAGATGGAAGGCAATCTGTGCCGCTGCACCGGCTATCACAATATTGTCGCAGCCGTTCAGGCGGCTTCCGGCCAGACGCCGGTTGGGCATTGAGGGGGCGCGGCCATGTATGAATTCGATTATCACCGCGCCGCTTCTCTTGCCGATGCCGTCAGCCAGCTGAAGCAGGTGGGAGATTCCAAGCCGCTGGCCGGCGGCATGACTTTGTTGCCGACCTGCAAAATGCGCCTTGCGCGTCCTGCAAAGCTCGTCGATCTCGGCGCCATCGCTGCACTGAAGGGCATCGTCATTTCCGATACGCATGTCACGATCGGCGCGATGACGCGCCATGCCGATGTGGCTGCATCGAGAGAACTCGCTGCAGCTCTGCCGGCTCTTTGTGTTTTGGCGGGCGGCATTGGTGATCCGCAAGTGCGCAATCGCGGCACGATGGGCGGCTCGGTCGCCAATAACGATCCGGCGGCAGATTATCCCTCTGCCTGTCTTGGCCTTGGCGCGACCATTGTGACGGACCGGCGCGAGATTGCCGCTGACGATTATTTTCAAGGCTTGTTCCAGACAGCGCTGGAAGAAGACGAGATCATTGCGGCCATCCGTTTTCCGCGTCCCGATTGCGCCGCCTATGTGAAGTTCAAAAATCCGGCTTCGCGCTATGCGACGGTCGGCGTCTTTGTGTCGCGCAAGGGCAGCGATGTGCGCGTCGCTGTGACCGGTGCAGGCTCAGACGGCGTCTTCCGCGTCGCGGAGCTGGAGGCAGCTTTGGCAAAAACATTCGCGCCCGATGCCGTTGCATCCATCAAAGTGCCGGGGGACGGGCTTTCGTCGGATATGCACGGCAGTGCGGAATATCGCGCCCATCTCATTCCAGTCCTTGCCGCGCGTGCGGTTGAGGCCTGCAAATAAACTGCCCAGGAGGAAATTGTGCTCAAGAAACTTTTGACAGCAAGCGCATTGGCTGCGGCTCTCGCAACGCCCGCAATGGCGCAGACTTTTGATGCTGCCGCCTTCTACAAAGGCAAGAACGTCAACATTCTCGTCGCCTCGTCAACAGGTGGCGGTCTCGACACTTATGCGCGGCTCGTTTCGCGCCATTTCCACAAGCATATTCCCGGCACGCCGACCATGGTCGTCCAGAATCTGCCCGGCGCTGGCGGCAATATTGTCGCCAATAATATTTATAATATTGCGCCCAAAGACGGCACGACCATGGGCGTCACCTTTCCCAGCGTGATCGTCGATCCGCTGCTGACGGAAGGCGTCCAGCGCAGCTATGACGCGACGAAATTCAATTATATCGGCAATGCGCATTCTGAAGTTCTGGTCTGCCTCATCCGCAAGGATGCGCCGGTTTCGAAAATCGAGGATCTGCGCACGACGGAGCTGATCATCGGTGCAACGGCACCGGGATCGACCACGGCAGATTTCCCCAAAATCGCCAATGGCATTCTCGATACGAAATTGAAAATCGTCGCGGGCTACAAAGGCTCGCGCGAAGTCACAATGGGTATTGAGAGCAAGGAAGTGCAGGGCATTTGCGGTCTCGGCTTCTCGACCGTGAAAGTGCAATATCCCGATATTCTGACGAACAATCCATTCGCGCGCATTTTTGCTCAGGAAGATATGAGCGGCCATCCCGTGCTCAACAAGGCAGGCGTGCCGATGATGCTGTCGCTGGCGCGCAACGATGAGGAGCGCGCGGCCATGCAGATGTTCTATGGTCAGAATTCCTTCGCACGCCCCTTCATCCTGCCGCCCAATGTCGCGCCGGAGCGCGTCGCGCTTCTGCGCAAGGCTTTCGATGAGACGATGAAGGATCCGGAATTGCTCGCCGAAGCCGAGAAGATGAATATCGATGTCGTGCCGAGCGATGGCGAGACGGTCACGAAAATCGTCAATGCCATGTATGCCACGCCGCCCGCGGTCATTGCGCGCGTGAAGGCGGCACTGGAGCGGGCGAAATAGTCATAAAACCCTCTCCCGCGACGCGGGAGATTGTGTCATGCGCAGCATGACGGGTGAGTGCTTTCGGGCCGCCTCAATCCAAAAAGAAAGGGAGAGCCTTTGACGCTCTCCCTCATCGCTCAGCCGTCGGCTGCCACCTCCTCCCTCTGGGAGAAGGAAAAGCGCACTCACATGATCTCGCGCAAAGCCGTTGCAATCACATCGGGTGCTTCCACCGGCGACAAATGCCGCGCGCCCGGAATGACCGTCAGCGTCGATCCCTTAATGCCTTTGTGCATCGTTTCTGCCATGGGGAGCGGTGTCGCATAATCCTGTTCGCCGACGAGAATGCGCGTCGGGACATTGATCTGACCCAGCTGCGAGCGCAGATCGGCCGTGCCCAGCATCATGCAGGCTGCATGATAGGCATGGGGCTCATTGGCGACGAAAACATCGACGCATTTTTGCACGAGATCGGCATGTTCGGCATTGAACTTGTCCGAGAACCAGCGCGTCTTCTGGAACGGAATGAGCGAGGCGAGACCATCGCTGACGCCCTTGTCGGCGCGCTCTTTCCAGGCAGAATGCGCATCCTCGCCATAGCAGGCGGTCGTGTCGAAAAGCCCGAGGCTTTTGAGACGCGCCGGATGGCGGATGGCAAAGGCCAGCGCCACGCAGCCGCCCATCGAGCAGCCGCCGAGGGTGATCGTCTTCCAGTCAATGGAATCCAGCACATCGGCGAGATCGTCGGCAAATTGCTCGGCCGTGTAGGGGCCCTGCGGCTTGTCCGACTGGCCGTGACCGCGGCAATCGAGGATCAGGATAGCGGCTTCCTTGGAGAGCTTTTCTGCAACCGGCGCCCAGAAGGCGCGGTCCATGGCGAGCGAATGAAGGAGAACGATTTTTTTCGGGGCATTGGCGTCGCCGACAATCGAATAGCCGATGCGCGTTCCGTCACGGGTTTGAGCGAACATGTGCGTCCATCTTTTTCTTGTGGTGCGGCCCGGCGGGTGCGGGGCGTGTGCAGCTGATTAGCAGAAAGCTGAGCTTCGGGTCACCCTGTCAGGCATCGACCATCCGGTCACGCTTCG
>CANHAW010000205.1 GCA_947458675.1 Beijerinckiaceae bacterium | reverse complement strand
CACACTGAAGTGTTTGAAACCGCAAGGACTTAGCTCTCAGCCGGGAACCCGTCCCCGCCCCCGTCCGCCGCCGGCGGGACATTCCCCTCGTCATTGCGAGGAGGCCGCAGGCCGACGCGGCAATCCATCGGGCGACCGGGTAGGCGCATTTTCGCACGGGGGAAGATGGATTGCTTCGGAGCTCATGCTCCTCGCAATGACGAGCGAATTACCCCACTGCGCCCTTCACCGCCTCGACCAGCTGTTTGAGCGAGAAGGGTTTGGGCAGGAAGCCGAAATCCTGGCCCTCAGGCAGGTTTTTGGCGAAAGCATCTTCGGCATAGCCGGAGACGAAAATCACTTTCGCCGTCACGCCGCGCTTGCGCAATTCGCCGAACATGGTCGGCCCGTCCATTTCCGGCATGACGACATCGGAGACGATGAGATCGATCTGGCCGGCATTGGCCGCCACGACTTCCAGCGCCTCAAGGCCCGAACTGGCCTCCAGCACTGTATAGCCGCGCGAGATGAGGGCGCGGGCGCCGAAGGCGCGCACGGCCTCTTCGTCTTCGACGAGCAGGATCGTGCCATGGCCGGTGAGATCGGCAATGGGGGCTTTGGTGGCCTGCGGCTTCACCTGTTCTTCGGGTTGGGCCACATGGCGGGGCAGGAAGATGCGGAAAATCGTGCCGCGGCCGAGTTCGGAATTCACAAAAACCCAGCCGCCGGTCTGTTTGACGATGCCATAGACCATGGACAGGCCAAGCCCGGTTCCCTTGCCGACTTCCTTGGTGGTGAAGAAGGGCTCGAAAATCTTGTCCATCACATCCGGGGCAATGCCGGTGCCGCTGTCTTCCACTTCGATGACGACATAATCGGCGGGCACGAGTGTGGGCTCGCGGAAAGCGGCGCATTCGGCAGCGCTGATATTGCGCGTGCGCAATTGAATCTTGCCGCCGTCGGCCATGGCATCGCGCGCATTGACGACGAGATTGACGAAGACCTGTTCGAGCTGATGGATATCAGCGCGCACCAGCCAGAGATCGCGGCCGTGTTTGAGATCGAGATCGATCTTTTCGCCGACAAGGCGGCGCAGCAGCATTTGCAGATCGGCGAGCACATCGCCCAGCGCCAGAACTTCGGGGCGCAAAGTCTGGCGGCGCGAGAAGGCCAAGAGCTGGCGCGTGAGCGCGGCCGCACGATTGGCATTCTGCTTGATCTGCACAATATCCTGGAAGGACGGATCGGTCGGCCGATGATTGGCCAGCAGAAGATCGGAATAGCCGATAATGGCGGTCAGCACATTGTTGAAGTCATGGGCAATGCCGCCGGCGAGCTGGCCGATGGCCTGCATTTTTTGCGCTTGCGCAAAATTGTCCTGCAGGGCGCGCTGTTCGGTAATGTCGAGCGCATAAATATTGGCGCGCGTGCCATCGCCCATATCTTCGGCCGTTGAGACGAAGAAACGCGCCGAGCTTGGCTTGTCGCCGGTGAGCGTTGCATCCACCGGCACAATTTCGCTTTTTCCCGCAATGGCGGCGGCCAGCGCTGAGCGCAATTGCTCATGTTCGCGCTCGGCAACGCCGGCATAGAGATCGCGCGTTTCATGCGCCTGCGGGCAGAGTTTCGCAAAAGCCGCATTGGCGCGCATGATGCGACCGGTCTCATCCACTGCAGCAATGGCCATGGGGGTCTGGTTGAAGAAGCGCGCAAAGCGCACTTCGGCTGCGCGCAGATCTTCGCCGCGCTCTTCGCCCGGCGCGCGATTGATCACCAAAGTGCGCGAGGGGCCCGGCGTGCGATCATGCGCGAAAGCGATGCGATGGAGCAGGCGCACGGGCAGAAGCTGGCCATTGCGACGCTTCAGATCGACATCGAATTGTTCGGTGCGCACTTCGCCAGCTGCGCCCGATGTCGCAGACAGAAGCGCTGCGCCATCGCCGGCCACAATATCGACAAGCCGCAATCCGCCCGAGCCCACTTGCGCGAGATCGTAATCGAGCCAGCCGGCCAGCGTTGCATTGATATAGGTGAGCGAGCCATCGGCCTCGGCCGAGAAAAAGCCTGCCGGCGCATGATCGAGAAAATCGATGGCATGCTGCAATTCCTGGAAAACATTTTCGTGCCGGGCGCGTTCGCGCGTCACATCGGCGACGCTCCACAAAGTGGCGCGGCGATTGTCGGCGCGCTCCATGGGGCGCACGCGAATGCGATACCAGCCGACCTGTCCCTCGCCCGAGAGCGGCGGCGACAGGCGCAATTCTTCGGCGCCGCGCTTGCCCTCGCGCGCAGCTTGCGCAAGCCGGTAGATGGATTCAGAGACATCGGGCGTGCCGGAAAACAATCTTTCCACCGTGCGCAGATCGGCAAGATCGCGCGCACCAGACAATGTCATATAGGCTTCGTTGGCATAGACGATCTGCGCATCGCCCTCAGTGATGAGAAGGCCTTCGGGCGAAGTGTCGGCCAGAATTTTCGTGACATCATTGCGCGCCGATTGTCCCGCGGGCTGCAGAAAGCCCAAAGCATAGGCGAACATGCCGACCACGCCGACAATCGCCAGAAAAGCCAGAAGGCCAATGGTGAGCCGCCCGGCCTGATCCTGGGGCAGAAACGAGAAAGAGGCAGCCGCACCGACAAGCAAAGCCGCGAGCAGGAGAACCAGTCCGGGGCTCCCTGTTCTTTCGGTCCGGTCGATGGACGCCGGCACGGGCGTTTCTGTCATGGCTTCGTCCCGATCCCTGGCTGGCCGCAAGGCCGCCCGCATATAAGCGATTCGTGCGCAGGATGGGGCGGGAGCCATGGCATTGCAATCGCGCTGCGCACCATGCCGCTGCGTCCTCGACCGTTGCCCGTCCCGGTGAGGGGTATATTGCGTCCGGCCAAGGCGTTAACCATCTCTTTACCCTGTTGCCCGCGACAGGGTTAATTTATGTTAAGAGGCAATCTTGGCGCTGCGGCCTGTCCGGCCGCCCGTCTCCATCGGAGCTTGCATGTCCTTTTGGAGCAATCTGTTCGCAGACGTGAAAATCGGCGGCTTTCTGGCTGTTGCCATTGGCCTTGGCATTCTGATCGCGATTGCTTTCTATGCCTGGCGGGTCCTGGGCCGCGGCATTCGCAGCAATGCCGGGCGCGGATCGCGTCCGCCGAGGCTGGCACTTGTTGATTCCTTCGATCTCGACCGGCATCGCCAACTCGTCATCATCCGGCGCGACAATGTCGAACATCTGATCATGATCGGCGGGCCGAACGATCTGGTGATCGAACAGGCCATTGTGCGCGCTCAGCCGGCAGGCGCCGAGCGGCGCGAGCCTCCCGCCCCGCTCTCCGGAGGAGAGATTTCGCGCGCCCCCGCCATCGATGTGAAGACGCCTGTCGAGCCGCCGCCCCCGCCCATGACGCCGGCGCCCTTGCGCCCGGCCCTCGAGCCTGAGGTTGGCTCGCTCAAGCAGCCCCTGGCGGCCCGCCCGGCGCCATCGCCGCCGCCGCGCCCATCTTCATCATCTTCGCTGTCTGCTTCGCGTCCAGCGCCCGTCATGCCGCCCCCGCTGCGGCCTGCTCCGCCGCCACGCCCGCCTTTGGGCGCCATGCCGGCGGCACCTTTGGTCGAGACGGCCATCGTCAATCCACCACCGCCGCCACCGCCAGAGGCGACGGGAGAGATGATCAGCCCACCGCCGCCTGTGCAGTCGCCGGCGCCGCCGCCATCAGAAACATTGGTGGAAGCCACGCGCCCGCCGCCGCCGCGCGGCGATCAGCTGAGCAAGGAGATCCCGCGCTTTGCGGTGAATATCGATTCGCTTGAGGAAGAAATGGCAAAGCTCCTGGGCCGGCCGCAGGATATGTCCAAGAAAAGCTGATCGCATTGCGCTCATAAAAAAACGCGGCCATTGGGCCGCGTTTTTGATTCCATCGAGGTGAGAGCGCTCAATCGTCGCGATAGACTTTTTCGCGCCGCTCATGGCGTTCCTGCGCTTCCACGGAGAGCGTTGCAATCGGGCGCGCATCGAGCCGCTTGAGTGCGATGGGTTCGCCTGTTTCTTCGCAATAGCCATAAGTGCCATCGTCGATCCGCGACATGGCGGCATCGATTTTTGCAATCAGCTTGCGTTGACGGTCGCGGGCGCGCAATTCAATCGCGCGATCTGTTTCCGACGAAGCGCGATCGGCGATGTCGGGATGATTTTCATTTTCGGTCTGCAACGCATTCAGCGTCTCGCGGCTTTCGCGAAGGATCTCGTCTTTCCATTGCAGCAGTTTGCGACGGAAATATTCCCGCTGACGTTCGTTCATGAACGGCTCATCGTCGGACGGCTTGTAGCCATTGTCGATCACGCCAGATTCTGCCGCCATGCCAGAAGTCTCCCCTGACTCATTGCGACGCCCTTATATCGGGGGCCGCGTGGCGACACAATCGCGCAAGTCAGGCCTGTGAATGGCGGCATAAATCTGCACGAAGCTTGAGCAGATCGGGTCTTGGGCCGCCTTTTCAGGGGCTTCCGGCAAGCAGGGGCTTGGCTGTCACCGGACTTTTGGAACGCGAATCGCAGGCTGACAAAAGAAAAGGCCGCACCCTTGGGCGCGGCCTTGGAAATCTCACAAAATCGAGAGGCTTAGACACCCATCGCCTTTTTGAGGGTTTCGTCGAT
>CANHAW010000204.1 GCA_947458675.1 Beijerinckiaceae bacterium | reverse complement strand
GATCACCAAGCTTCTCGATGCCGAAGAAGAAGAGAAATGGCACCGCATCCTGCGTGAGATTTTTAGGCCGGGGCGCTAATCGGACCTTTTAAACTTGGGGCGCGCGCCCATAAATTTCATCGGCGCGCGCCTCAAAAGCTTCGGCAAAGCGACGGAAGGCCGTATCGAACATGGCGCCCATCAAGAGCCCCAGCGCCCGGTTGCGAAATTCATAATTGATGGCGAAGCCAACTTCGCAAATTCCCTCAGGAAGATCCTGGAAGGTCCAGCGGTTTTCCAGATGGCTGAAAGGCCCGTCAATATATTCGACCATGATGCGAAGGCGCGGCCGCTCAAGCGAAACGCGGCTGGTAAACGTCTCGCGAATGGCTTTATAGCCAACCTGCATCTCGGCCACGATGGTCTCGACGCCTTCGTCGCTTGCAACACGCCGACGAACGCGCAGACCCGTACACAGAGGCAGAAACTCCGGATAGGCCTCAACATCGGCCACGAGGTCGAACATTTGCGCCGCCCCATGTCGGACGCGCCGGCTTGTCTGGAAAGAAGGCATCATGAACCCTAGGGAAGCTGACGCCCTTCTAACATGCTGCTGCAGACAGGGAAGCCCTGCCTTGGCCAATCATTTTCCCGCAGGATCTCCCGGCAGGCCGGACCCCATATCGCCCGGAATGGGAACGCGGGAGATAAAATCCTCCCGCTCCCGCGACGTTCGAAGGATGAAGATCGACCGGTTACGCCTCTCACGGGCGATCAAAGCATGAATTTGGGGGACATGGCTGGTGGGAAAGGTCCAGATAAAACGCAAAAGCCGCGTGTCAAAGCGGCGAGACCTTTCCGATTTTGGCGGCCGCCTCGCCATATCTCTGACGGCTCGAAAAAGGCAGGCCGGCATCGGCAGATCGACAAAAACCAACCAGTCGGCCCGCGCCACCAGAAGGTCCGTGCTCGCCGGAGTGAGCCCTACCATGACCCATTGCTCGGAGGCCCCCCATTCGCCGATCCGATCCCGCCATTCCCGCTCAGAAGGCGCAAGGGCGCCAGAACGCCAGTAAGCTTCCTCAAGGTCGATAAGGGGAATACGAAGCCGCTCGGAAACCGCCTGCCCCAGCGAAGCAATACCCCCGCCTGGGCATCCAACGATCAGCACACGGTGCGGCGGCTCCAATTCGGTCCGTCGCCCATGGAACATGCTGGCCTCTCCCTATCCGCGGGATCTCGCCTCTCTGGCAGCCTTCAGCCGCGCGAAATCCTCTCCTGCATGATGGGAGGAACGCGTGAGAGGCGAAGCGGATGCAAGAAGAAATCCTTTTGCGAGTGCTACGCTCTCGTAAGAGGCAAATTCAGCCGGCGTGACAAAGCCGATCACTGCATGATGCTTGCGGGTTGGCTGAAGATATTGGCCGATGGTGATGAAATCGACATCCGCAGATCGCAGATCGTCCATCAGCTGAAGGACCTCGTTCCGCTCCTCGCCAAGGCCGACCATAATCCCGGATTTGGTGAAAATGGATGGATCGAGTTCTTTCACACGCTGCAGCAAGCGAATGGAGTGGAAATAACGCGCTCCCGGACGCACCTTGAGATATTTGGACGGCACTGTTTCCAGATTGTGGTTGAACACATCGGGACGTGCTGCAACGACAATTTCCAAAGCGCCTTCCTTGCGCAGGAAATCGGGCGTCAGGATCTCGATTGTCGTTTTCGGCGAGGCCTTGCGAATGGCCTGAATGACTTGGGCAAAATGCTCGGCGCCGCCATCGGCAAGATCGTCACGATCGACCGATGTGATGACGACATGCGAAAGCCCGAGCTTGGCCACGGCCTCGGCAATATGAGCGGGTTCCTGCGGATCGAGCGCTGCGGGCATTCCGGTCTTCACATTGCAAAAAGCGCAGGCGCGCGTGCATGTGTCACCCATGATCATGAAAGTCGCGTGCTTCTTTTCCCAGCACTCGCCAATGTTCGGGCAGCCTGCCTCTTCGCAGACGGTGACGAGGCCGTTTTCCTTGACGATGCGATGGGTCTCGGCCCATTTCGGCGATCCGGGCGCCTTGACGCGGATCCAATCGGGCTTGCGCGCAATCGGATTATCAGGCCGGTGCGCTTTTTCGGGATGTCTCTGCCCCTCGCTTTCGCGCTTCTTGCGGGGGTCGTCATTGAGAAAGTCCATCACCACGGGCATAGCGGTCTCGCTCGTTACTGGTTCCGGTCTACGATCAAACGCGAGCCGAGCCAAGCCCCAAGAGCAGTTTATGGTGACGCAGCCAACGCCTTGGGCGGTTCGGCAAGCACCGTCGAATCCGCAGCGCCCTCAACCATGCAAGTGACACCGTCGGGCTCGAAACGGAGATCCACTGTCCCGCCAAGGGCGCGCGCGGCAATCGCCTCGATCACGAACAGACCGAAACCGCGCCGTTTGGGCGGACTGACCTCGGGCCCACCACGCTCGCTCCAGGCCAATTTCATGCGTGGCCGGCCCTCCGCGTCTCCCCAGATCGACCAACGTATGGTGACCTGACCGCCATTCACCGACAGAGCCCCATATTTCACCGCATTGGTGGAAAGCTCATGAATGGCCATGCCGAGGTTTTGGGCGGCAACCGGCGTCAGCACAATATCCGGTCCGTCGAAATCCAGCCGCGCACTCTTTTCGTCGCCGAGATAGCCGATCTGCGAGGTGATCAATTCCCGCATGCTGATGCCGCGCCAATCCTCCCGCGCCAGAAGATCATGCGATTGCGCAAGACCGCTCAGCCGCTCGATGAATGAATCGACGAAATCCTCGCTCGACAATTCAGGCCCGACAGATCTGCGCGCCATGACCTGAATGACAGTCAGCAGGTTTTTCGACCGATGCGCCAGCTCGCTCAGCAAGGTCCGAATATGCTGCTCGGTGGATTTGCGGTCGGATATATCGCTCACCGCGCCGATGATGGATTGAACCTGGCCGTTGAGACTGCGCCAAGGCTCCATATGGACGTTGCACCAATCTGTCTTTCCGTCCTTGAGGAAAGGAAGATCGGCTTGTGCTGCTTGGCCTGTCTCAAGAACACGGCGCTTCAGCAGAACCATGGGCTCGACCAAATCAGGCGGCAAAAGATCGGAATCGCTCGCCCCGATCGCCTCATCCTGATCGCAGCCGAAATAATCTCCGCCGATCCAGATGTAGCGAAGATCGCGATCCTGCGTGAAAACTGAAACGCCTGCCGTGCGCAAGGCCAGAAACAGCAGATCGAGTGTGCGTCGCAACGCGACATTCGCGCCGGCGAGCTCATTCTCGACCTTTCGCCGCTCGGTCACTTCCTCGACAATGATACCCAGACCCAGATTGCAATCATGCTCATCGCGCAGCGGATAAATATGCTCGATAAAATTGCGCAATTGACCGGGCAATGAATTTGTCATGCCCTCGAATTCAATGTTCTGAACCGACTCGCCCGTTTCCAGAACATGCCGCAGGAGTGGCTCCGATTGTTCCTTCAAACCGGGCACAATATCGAAAACAGGCCGTCCTATATGATCGCTCGCGGGCATCCCGTTGATTTCAGCGAGAGCTGAATTGACGCGCACGAAGCGCAGATCCCTGTCGATCATGCAAAGGCCGACCGGTGAAGAATTATACAGCGACTCGAGTTCTGCCAGCCTGATCCGCATGTCTTCCTGACTACGGCGCAGCGCCTGCTCAAGACGTTTCTGCTCGGTCATGTCGAAGACGCAATGCATAATGACAGAGCGCCCGTCGGACCAAAGAAACGGATCGCTTGTGTGGACCAGCCACACGCGCATCTCATCCCATTTTGTCCAGATCATCACTTCAGCGGATGATGCGCGAATAGACATATGCGCACGGATCCAACCCCGATGAACGTGATCGATCTCGGCGGCTGGAATGCGACGGATTTTCTCAAGATAGGCGCGAATGTCGGGCAGATCGTCCAGCCCGTAGCCGGTCGTTTTTGTAAAAGCCTCATTGATGAGGACAATATCGCCATCGATGGTCAGCAAAATATAGGGCGCAGGCGCGCTCATAAACGCAGAACGCTGGGAGTTAATAGAGGCAAGCAGCAACGCCGGATCACGCGAAGCCTGATCACCCAACGATAAGGGCCGCATATCGTCATTATTCGCGGCTATCGCGACACTCTTGTCCGCCATGACTGAGCTCCGCGTAACGGATAAAGCTCCCGTTACATTTGTCACGAGCTCTGCAATAATACCAAAAAACTAACTTTGTCAAAATACTAGCTTCAACAAAGCAGTATAGGAGCGACTGCGCGTAAAGGTTCCGAACAAACCGCCGCGCAGCCAGGCCACCAAACTTACGTATGGATAACCCGCCCATAAGCGTCGAGCACGCTCTCATGCATCATCTCGGACAAAGTCGGATGCGGGAAAACGGCGTGGATCAATTCCTCTTCCGTCGTTTCCAAATTCATCGCAACAACATAGCCTTGGATCAGCTCGGTGACTTCGGCACCGATCATATGCGCGCCGAGAAGTTTGCCGGTCTTCGCATCGAAGATTGTTTTGACCAGACCTTCGGGCTCACCCAGGGCGATAGCTTTGCCATTGCCGGCAAAGGGAAAGCGCCCAATCTTGATCTGCAGCCCCTGCTCTTTTGCCTTGGTTT
>CANHAW010000203.1 GCA_947458675.1 Beijerinckiaceae bacterium | reverse complement strand
GCTGAGGCCAGTCTCGTCAATCATCTCTGGCCGTTGCTGCTTGTTATATTCGCCGCTGTGCTGCCGGGCGAGCGGCTGCTGGCCCGCCATGTGGCGGGAGCCTCGATCGGTTTTTTGGGTCTGGTCGTGCTTTTTGCCGGGCAGGGAGGGGGCTTTTCAGGCCTTCAAAGCGGCCATTTTCTGGCTCTGGGAGCGGCTTTCACCTGGGCCTTTTATTCGCTGGCCTCGCGCCGTCTTTCCCATGTGCCAAGCGGCGCTGTGGCCGGCTATTGCCTGCTCACGGCTGTATTGGCGGGGGCCATGCATCTGATGACCGAGACCACGATCTGGCCGCAGACCGGCGCCCAATGGGGGGCGCTTGTCCTGCTGGGCTGCGGCCCGGTGGGCGGCGCCTTTTTCCTCTGGGATTTTGGCGTGAAGCGGGGCGACATTCGTCTGATCGGCGTCCTCTCCTATGCCGCGCCCGTGCTTGCCCCCGTCTGGCTCATTCTGGCGGGCTTTACGGAGCCCGGCTGGCCGCTTCTGGCGGCGGGCGTGCTGATTGTGGCTGGCGCTTTTGTGGCGACGGGCTGGCGCAAATGAAAAAAGCCCGGCGTAAAGCCGGGCTTTTTCAAATGGGCTGCAAATGAGCGGATTATTCCGCCGACTTGACCTTGAGGATCTGGCGGCCGCGATACATGCCGGTCTTCAGATCGACATGATGGGGACGGCGCAGCTCGCCCGAATCCTTGTCTTCGACATAGGTGGGCTGGGCCAATGCATCTGCCGAGCGGCGGAAGCCGCGCTTCATCGGCGAGGTTTTTCTCTTCGGAACTGCCATGACAAACTCCATGCGGTCCGGACATTCCAAGCGCCATGCCGGTCCAGACCTGAATTCAAGGCGCGTTCCATACACGGGATCGGCGGCTCTGGCTAGGGTCTGGTGGCCATTATTGGCAGACAATCGCCCAATCGTCCCGCCCCAACCCGCCCCCGCCCCCTTTGGGCAGCCCACAGGGGCAGGCCCGGCCTTCTGCCGATCTTGACCATATGCCTTTCTTCCATCGCCATCCCCCTTGCCAAAGCCCGCTGCAGGCGGTCTTTTGGCGCGATGTTTTTCTGGGGGCGCGCGTGTCGGCCAGGTTCGAGCAAAGACTTTCCGCCGTCGCCGATCAGGTCGAGGCGGCTCTCGAAAATCTCCTTTCCCCGCATGTGCGGTCTGGGGAAACCCGCCGCCCGGCGCGGCTGCTGGCCGCCATGCGCCATGCGGCGCTGGGTGGAGGCAAAAGGCTGCGGCCTTTCCTTGTGATCGAAACGGCGGCGCTTTTTGGCGTCATGCCGGAAATGGCGATGCGCACGGCTTGTGCGCTGGAAATGATCCATTGCTATTCGCTGGTGCATGACGATCTGCCGGCCATGGATGATGACGATCTGCGCCGCGGCCTGCCGACCGTGCACAAGGCCTATGACGAGGCCACCGCCATTCTGGCTGGCGATGCGCTTCTCACTTATGCCTTCGAAGTGCTCGCCGATCCGGCGACCCATGCCGATCCTTTCCTGCGCTCAGAACTCGTGCGCCTTCTTGCCATGGCCTCAGGCCTTGGCGGCATGGCGGGCGGCCAAGCGCTGGATCTCGAAGCCGAGCGGGCGGAAAAGCCGCTGACCTTCGATGAAATTCTGCAAATGCAGGCGATGAAGACCGGCGCGCTTCTCGCGCACGGTGTGGAAGCGGGCGCGATCCTCGGGCGCGCCAATCATCTGGCCATGGCGCGGCTGAAAAAATTCGGCGCCCTGATCGGCGCGGCCTTTCAGGTGGCAGACGATATTCTCGATGCGAAAAGCGATGCTGCCACACTCGGTAAACGCACCGGCAAGGATGCGCAGCGCAACAAGGCGACGCTGATCTCGCTCATGGGGCTGGAGGCCGCTGAAAAGCGCCGCGATCAGCTTGTCGATGAAGCGGTCGCCGAATTGCACGCGCTCGATCTGGGAGCGCGCACCGATGTGCTGGTCGAGGCGGCGCGCTTTGTTGCGGGACGCGCTTCATGAATGATTTGCGCGAGGAGCGTGGCACGTTCCTGCGCAATTTTCACGCGCATGCATTGCGCAATGCTTTCCTGCGCCCCCTTGTGCTGCGCCCGCGCCTCATTGTCGGCGTGCTGATGAGCCTTGCGGTCTATCTCGCCTTGCCGGGCGATTGGCGGCCGATGACAAGGCTTCTTGTCGCCTGGAATAGCGGCGCCATTCTTTATGTCGCCCTCACAACCATCATGATGATCCAGGACGATCCAGATCGCATGCGTCAGCGTTCATCGGTTGAGGATGAGGGCCGTTTCGTCATTCTCATTTTGGCGATTGTCGCGGCCATTGCTTCCATCGTCGCCATTGTCGCGCAGCTTGTCGCGACAAAGGAGCTGCATGGCTTCGATCGCATGTTGCATATTGGTCTCGCCGGTCTGACCATTATCAGTGGCTGGGCCTTTATCCATTTCACCTTCGCGCTTCATTATGCGCATGAATATGAAAGCGAGCGACGCAAGCGCCCCGACCTGCCTGAGAAAATGAGCGGCGGTCTGGATTTTGTCGATACGACCGCGCCCGATTACAGCGATTTTCTCTATTTCTCATTCACCATCGGCGTTGCCAATCAGACAGCCGATGTCGTTGTCTGCTCACCGATGATGCGCCGCATCGTGCTCGTTCATTCCATCGTGTCGTTTTTTTACAACACGACGATTCTGGCGCTGACGATCAATATTGCAGCCGGGTTGATTTGATTATTCCGCGGCGCTCGCCTTGCCGTAGCGCTTCTCGATGTAATCGATCACCAGCTGCTTGAAATCCGCTGCAATGGTCGGACCGCGCAAGGTCACGGCCTTCGCGCCGTCGATGAAGACGGGGGCTGCTGGCGTCTCGCCTGTGCCGGGCAGGGAAATGCCGATGTCAGCATGTTTGGATTCGCCCGGCCCATTCACAATGCAGCCCATGACGGCGACATTGAGTTTTTCGACGCCCGGATAAGTCTCGCGCCAGGCGGGCATTTCATCGCGGATAAAGGTCTGGATGTCGCGCGCCAGTTCCTGAAAGACCGTCGAGGTCGTGCGCCCGCAGCCCGGACAGGCGGCCACCAGCGGCACGAAAGTGCGAAAGCCCATGGTCTGCAGCAATTCCTGCGCGACTGTCACTTCCAGTGTGCGGTCGCCACCGGGCTCTGGCGTCAGCGACACGCGGATCGTGTCGCCAATGCCATCTTGCAGCAAAATGCCCATGGCGGCGGAAGAGGCGACAATGCCTTTCGAGCCCATGCCGGCCTCTGTGAGGCCGAGATGGATGGCATAATCGGAACGCGCCGCCAGCATGCGATAGACGGCGATGAGATCCTGCACGGCCGAAACTTTGGCCGAGAGCACGATGCGATCTTTCGGCAGGCCAATCTCGATGGCCCGCTCGGCCGAATAAAGCGCCGAGCGCACCATGGCCTCGCGGGTCACCGCGCGCGCATCGAGAGGCTTGGCGCTTTTGGCATTGGCATCCATCAGCACGGTCAGCAGTTCCTGATCGAGAGACCCCCAATTGGCGCCGATGCGCACGGCCTTGTCGTGCTTGATCGCCTGTTCGACGATGGCGCTGAACTGGCGGTCTTTCTTGTCCTTGAAGCCGACATTGCCGGGATTGATGCGATATTTGGCCAAAGCTTCGGCGCAGGCTGGATGATCGGCCAGAAGTTTGTGGCCGATATAATGGAAATCGCCGACGAGGGGCACATAGACCCCCTGTTTCTCGAGCCGGTCGCGAATATGGGGCACGGCGGCGGCGGCCTCATCCCGATCGACCGTAATGCGGACAATTTCCGAGCCTGCGCGGGCGAGATCGGCGACCTGAGCGACGGTCGCCTCAATATCGGCCGTGTCCGTATTGGTCATGGACTGGACCACGACCGGAGCGCCGCCGCCCACAATGACGGCTCCCTTGCCGGAGCCGATGCGCACGGGAACGGTCTTGTGGCGCGCCGCGGGTTCCGCCCGCACAAGGGTGGAAGGATCGATTTCGGTCAGCATGGTCAGGCCCAGATCTGTTTTCTGCGCTCAAGTGAGTGGAAAGGGCTGCGCCCGTCAAGGCCGGGGTCAATCTTCGACGGTGGCCAGATCGGGCACAAGCACGCGTTTGAGCGGAATCTGCTGCCGGTGTTTGAGGTCGAGCCGGTCATAATGGCGCTGGATCAGGTCGATGAAGGAGACACCATCGACGAGTTTCAGATTGCCTTTGGTCCGGGCAAATTCGCCGGCGGCCTGGGTGAAGCCGCCCGTGGTGATGAAAATGCCGACATCGCGCTCATGGACCATGGCGTAGAAAGCCTTGACCGCATCGGCGGCAATATTGCCCTCCTGGGCCTTGACCTGGATTTTCAGGATCGGCGGCTCGATGCCAAGCTCATCGCGATGGGCAATCACATCGATCCCCTCATCGCGAACGCCGCGCGTTGCATGGGAGCGATAGCCCATGGCGCAGAAAAGATCGGCGACGAAAGGCTCGAGCGGATAGCCTTTCAGATCGGTGCGCAATTTGCGTGCAATGAAATCGCGCGTCGTCTCGACAATGTCGCGCGCTGCCACTTCATCGGGCTCTTCATCCATGGCCGGCAAAACGCCATTCTCCCGCGCGGCGCCAAATTT
>CANHAW010000202.1 GCA_947458675.1 Beijerinckiaceae bacterium | reverse complement strand
GCGCGCTGCAGGAAGGTGGAATAGATCGCACAGAAGGGCTTGTAGCCTTCGGTCGCGAGCCCTGCGGCGAATGTCACTGCATGCTGTTCGGCAATGCCGACATCGAAAGTGCGTTTGGGAAATTCCGTCTCGAACAGATCAAGGCCGGTGCCTGTCGGCATGGCGGCGGTGACAGCGACAATCTTGTCGTCCTTGCGCGCTTCTTTGATGAGCGCATCGGCAAAGACGCGCGTGTAAGAAGGCGCATTGGCCTTCGGCTTTGCCTGCGCACCGGTGACGACATCGAATGTATTGACGCCGTGATATTTATCCTCGGCGCTCTCGGCGGGCGCATAGCCCTTGCCCTTTTGCGTCACGACATGGATGAGCACCGGGCCGCCGACATCTGTGTCGCGCACATTTTTCAGCACGGGCAGCAGATGGTCGAGATTATGCCCGTCAATCGGGCCGACATAATAAAAGCCAAGCTCCTCGAAGAGCGTGCCGCCGGTGACATAGCCGCGCGCATGTTCGACAGCGCGCGTAATGGCGCGATCGACGCGCACTGGCAATTGCCGCGTCAGCTGCTTGCCGAAATCGCGCAGCTTGAGATAGGTGCGCGTCGCGCCGAGCCTTGCAAGATAGGCCGACATGGCGCCCACAGGCGGGGCAATCGACATGTCATTGTCATTCAGAATGACGATGAGGCGCGAATGCATGGCGCCGGCATTGTTCATGGCCTCAAAAGCCATGCCCGCCGACATGGCGCCGTCGCCGATCACGGCGATGACATTGTTCTTTCGGCCATCGAGATCGCGCGCCACCGCCATGCCGAGCCCGGCTGAAATCGAGGTCGAGGAATGGGCCGCCCCGAACGGGTCATAGGGGCTCTCGGAGCGTTTGGTGAAGCCCGACAGGCCGCCCGCCTGGCGCAAGGTGCGGATGCGCTCGCGCCGACCGGTGAGGATTTTATGTGGATAGGCCTGATGGCCGACATCCCAGATCAGCCGGTCGTCGGGCGTGTTGAAAACATGGTGGATGGCGACCGTCAGTTCGACCACGCCAAGCCCCGCCCCCAGATGCCCGCCGGTGACCGAAACCGCATCGATCGTCTCGGCGCGCAATTCGGCTGCCACCTGCCGGAGATCGCTTTCCGGGAGGCTGCGCAGGTCTGCCGGGGTTGAAATCCGGTTCAGGAGGGGCGTCTTGGAGGAATTTGGCACGTGGGTCTCGAATGGGCGCGGAAGGGCGCTCGGGCTACAGATAGGAGGGGTTTGGCTAACATGACAGGCCGGGGCCTGCCAATCGGTTAGGCCTGGCGCCCAAAGGTCACAGTCGAAATGGTCGCGCTTGCGCCCTATTTGGCCCCTTTGGTGAATTGATATCCAGCCGAGCCCGGCCTAGAGAAGGCCCTGTCTCAAGGGGGCAGCCCCCGAGCCGAGGACGAGCACGATGACGAAATGGGTTTACACCTTCGGTGATGGCACGGCCGAGGGCGAGAGCGGTATGCGCAACTTGCTGGGCGGCAAGGGCGCCAATCTGGCTGAAATGTCCAATCTTGGACTGCCCGTACCGCCAGGCTTCACCATCACCACCGAAGTCTGCACCTATTTCTACGATCACGAGCGCCAATATCCGGCCGAGCTCGAAGCGCAGGTCGCCGGTGCGCTTGCCCATATCGGCAAGATCGCTAGCCGCTCGTTCGGCGATCCCAAAAACCCGCTGCTTGTCTCGGTGCGCTCAGGTGCACGCGCCTCCATGCCGGGCATGATGGATACGGTGCTCAATCTTGGCCTCAATGATGCGACGGTCGGCGCGCTGGCTGAAAGCGCTGGTGACGAGCGTTTCGCCTATGATTCCTATCGCCGCTTCATCCAGATGTATTCCAACGTCGTGCTCGATGTGGATCATCACAATTTCGAAGAGATCCTCGAAGAATTCAAGGATCACCACGGCCATATGCTCGACACCGATCTGTCTGCCGACGATTGGCGCGAAGTGATCGCGGGCTACAAGGACAAAGTGCAGCAGGCGACAGGCAAGCCTTTCCCGCAAGATCCGAAGGAACAGCTTTGGGGCGCCATCGGCGCGGTCTTTGGCTCATGGATGAACCAGCGCGCCATCACCTATCGCAAGCTCAATGATATTCCGGCCTCCTGGGGCACGGCGGTCAATGTGCAGGCCATGGTCTTTGGCAATATGGGCGAGACCTCGGCGACAGGCGTTGCTTTCACGCGCAATCCCTCCACCGGCGAACACGAGCTCTATGGCGAGTTCCTGATCAATGCGCAGGGCGAGGATGTGGTGGCGGGCATTCGCACGCCGCAAAATATCACCGAGCGCGCGCGCATTGCAGCTTTGTCCGACAAGCCGTCGATGGAAAGCGCATTGCCGGAGGTCTATCACGAATTCGTCCGTGTCACGCAGCTGCTCGAAAAGCATTATCGCGACATGCAGGATCTCGAATTCACCGTCGAGCGCGGCAAATTGTGGATGCTGCAGACACGCGGCGGCAAGCGCACGGCGAAAGCGGCTTTGCGCATTGCGGTGGAAATGGCCAATGAGGGCCTCATCACGCAAGATGAAGCCATCACCCGCGTCGATCCCGCAGCGCTCGATCAGCTTCTGCATCCCACCATCGATCCGAAAGCGCAGCGCAAGATCATTGCCACCGGCCTGCCGGCTTCGCCCGGTGCGGCCTGCGGCGAGATCGTCTTCAATTCGGATGAGGCGGAAGCGCTGAAATCAGCCGGCAAGAGCGTCATTCTTGTGCGCGTCGAAACGAGCCCGGAAGATATTCACGGCATGCATGCCTCTGCCGGCATTCTGACGACGCGCGGCGGCATGACATCGCATGCGGCAGTTGTCGCGCGCGGCATGGGCAAGCCCTGCGTGTCGGGCGCGGGTTCGATCCGCGTCGATTATGCGGCGCAGACCATGATGTCAGCCGGTCGCACGTTCAAAAAGGGCGATATCATCACGGTCGATGGCTCCACGGGCCAGGTGCTCGAGGGCGCGGTCGATATGTTGCAGCCCGAATTGTCGGGCGAATTCGCCAAATTGATGGAATGGGCCGACAAGGTGCGCCGCATGAAAGTGCGCACCAATGCGGAAACGCCTGCCGATGCGCGTGTGGCGCGTTCCTTTGGCGCGGATGGTATCGGCCTGTGCCGCACCGAACATATGTTCTTCGAAGGCGATCGCATCATTGCCGTGCGCGAGATGATTCTCGCCGATGATGAGGCGGGACGGCGCGCGGCACTGGCAAAATTGCTGCCCATGCAGCGCAAGGATTTTGCCGAATTGTTCGAGATCATGCAGGGCCTGCCGGTGACCATCCGCCTGCTCGATCCGCCCTTGCATGAATTTCTGCCGCATACGGCTGAGGAAATCGCCGTAGTGGCGAGTGCCATGAACACCGATCCGGCCAAACTCAAGCGCCGCGCAGCGGAATTGCATGAGTTCAATCCGATGCTCGGCTTCCGTGGCGTGCGCATTGCCATTGCCTATCCCGAAATTGCCGAAATGCAGGCGCGTGCGATTTTTGAAGGCGCAGTGCAGGCCGGCAAGAAAACCGGTCAGCCGGTGACGGCTGAAATCATGGTGCCGCTGGTCATGACGCGTGCCGAACTCGATCTCACCAAGGCGCGCATTGTCGCCATGGCGGAAGCGGTGGCGAAGGAAACCGGCGTCACCGTGCCCTATCAGGTCGGCACGATGATCGAATTGCCGCGCGCGGCATTGCTTGCCGGCGAGATTGCGCAGACGGCGGAATTCTTCTCCTTCGGCACGAATGATCTGACCCAGACGGCGCTCGGCATTTCGCGCGACGATGCGGCCTCTTTCCTGGGGCCCTATACGGCCAAGGGCATTCTGCCCCATGATCCTTTCGTTACGCTCGATCAGGAAGGTGTGGGCGAATTGGTGCGCATTGCAGCCGAGCGCGGCCGCAAGACGCGTCCCGATATCAAGCTCGGCATTTGCGGCGAACATGGCGGCGATCCCGCCTCGATCGCCTTTTGTGAGCGCACGGGTCTCGATTACGTCTCCTGCTCGCCCTTCCGCGTGCCGATTGCGCGCCTTGCTGCGGCGCAAGCCGCACTCGGCAAGCAGGCTGCGAGTCAGGCCTGATGCCTGCGCCGCGCATCATCTATATCGGCTATATGGTCGTGGCCGGTTTCGCCATGGCCTTTGCCAGCCTGCGCTGGCCCGTCATTCATGACGGGCCAATCCCGCCGCTCATGTGGTTGCTGGCACTCTCGGCCATTGTCGATCTCGCCCTTCTCAACCGGGCGCTGGCGGGCAAGATTGAGCCGCTGCAAATGAATATCCGCGTCATCGGCTTCATTGCGGGCGCGACGATTTATTTTCTGCTCCGGCAGGTTCTTGTGGGCTGACTCGTCCCATTCTGACACGCATCCACCCGCGACCCCGGTAACGCTCCTGCAAGGCGCGGCGGGGTTTGATGAACGCAGTCAGTTCCTGCGTTTCGGGTTTCATGCGTCGTTCGCGTTTCTTTTGGGCTTGCGGGCTCGGGGCTTTGCTCAGCGTTGCCGCTTTTGCGGAGAGCCCGCGCATGCGCATTGTTTCGCTGACCGTCGGCGAAAAAGCCGATCTTCTCTCCACGCCGGATGAAATCGAGCCGCGCCGCGATCTTAAGGCCGGGCCCGGCGTCTTTCCCATTG
>CANHAW010000201.1 GCA_947458675.1 Beijerinckiaceae bacterium | reverse complement strand
TGATCTCAGCTGCTTCCGGCGTCGGTGCAATATCGACAGCATAGGGCACGTCATTGGGCAGGTCCGGCGGCTGGATTGCTGCTGTCCGCAGGATCGGGAAGATTTTCTTGCCCTCGATCCATTCTTGCGGCACCGCCCCCCATGAACCGCAATCGCCATCGAGCTCGCCGCGCTCAGTAGCGAGTCGCAATTCCGCGCTGCCGGGATAACCGGCCACTTGCTTCAGATTGACATTGAAGAGCTTGCTCATGATCCGCTGCGTCACGTCATTTGCCGTGCCGACATTCGTCAGGCCCATGATGATGAGCGGTGCTTTCTGTGCTTCCGCCAGCGTTTTGATGCCCTTGGCGTGAAACATGTAGCAGACGGAAATATCCATTCCGATACTGCCCACCCAATTATATTTGGTGAAATCGACCCGCACCTTGTCGGGCATGAGTTTCGACTCGCCAATCAGGCCGAAATTGAAAATCGTCATCACAGTGCCGTCGCGAGCGGCATTGAGATCGAGATATTGAACCGCACGCTGGCTGGAGGCGCCCGGCATATTGCTGACGATCACGTCAGGCGTGCCGGGGATGAAACGGCCGATATGGCGGGCCAGCAGGCGCCCATTTGAATCGAAACCGCCGCCGGGCGTATTGCCCACCACCACAGTGATGGTTTTGCCCTTGTAGAAATCTTGCGCCTGCGCCGAGGTGACGGACAAGCCGCAAGCCAAGGCAATGCCGAGTGCCATCCATGCGCGACGCATGCTCTCCTCCCAATTTAGCCTCAACCGACTTTCCTGCGGCCGATGGTTCTTTTGACGAAAAATGTGCCTTGTTTTTGCGGTCCTGACAAGCTGGCCCGCTTCTTTGGAGGCGGCGTTTGAGGGCTCTCGCGAGCGCCAGTCTCCCGGATATCCCCCGCGAAACGGCTTCGATGAAAATGCGGGCCAATGATCCTTTCCGCTCTTAGGCAAGCCCCCCTCGGGCTTGTTTGAAGGGTCGTTTTCTCGCTGGGCACCAATAAGTGAACGCGTAACAGGCTGGTCTCACCCTTGATCCTTGTCCCCGGATCGTCCATCACGGCAAAATAACGTCTGTGATGACGCCCCTGATGGGATGGATGAAGCAATATGTTGACCTTTTCTCGTCGTAACGCCCTTCGCGCCACATTGGCGATGGGCACTCTTGCAGCCACGCGCTCGGATCTGCTGGCGCAAGCCTTTCCTGCCCGGCCCATCCGCGTGATCGTCCCGCTTGCTGCTTCGGGAGCGACCGATGTCGCCCTTCGCATGGTTCTGGAAGAGATGGGGCGCGATCTTCGGCAATCTTTTGTCGTTGAAAACCAGCCAGGCGCATCAGGCATGATCGGCATGCGCACGGGCGCACGGGCCGTGCCCGATGGCTATACAATCCTTGGCGTGAACGACAGCATCATGACCATGCTGCCCACGATGAAGGACGATGTCGGCTATGATCCGGTCGCAGATTTCGCGCCGATCACGCAAGTCGTGCGGATCAATTTCGCTCTGATCGCGCATCCTTCCTTCCCTGCCAATAATGTCCAAGAGCTGATTGCCATGGCGAAGGCAAAGCCGGGTGCGGTCGACTATGCATCGGGTGGCCTTGGCAGCCCGCAGCATGTCTCCATGGAATTGCTGATGCATGCCACGGGGATCAAGCTCAATCACGTTCCTTACCGTGGTGTTGCGCAAGCCTTCAACGATGTGGTGGGCGGGCATGTTCCGCTGATGATTACAGGCCTTCCGGCGCCCAATGAATTGATCAATACAGGCAAGCTGAAGCTGCTTGGCATTACCTCAGCCGCGCGCTCGGCCGTGTTCCCAAATCAGCCGACCATCTCTGAGCAGGGAGTTGCGGGCTACGATTTCACCACTTACGCAGCCTTGGTTGCGCCGGCGAAAACGCCATCTGCGATCGTCGAACAGCTTCACCAGTCCGCCATCAAAGCCATGCAGATGCCGGCCATTCAGAAAAGGCTGACTGAGATGGGATTTGAGGTCATCGCCAATAGTTCGGCAGATTTTGCGGCTGTCCTGAAAGAGGGCATCGAAAAATATGGCACCTTGTCAAAGGTGGCGAATATTCGACTTTGAATGATGAGGAGCGGGGTCGGCGCTGATTAATTGGGACGATCGACTTTGACCCCGCTTTGATTTTTGGTCAGCATCTTGTGAACCTTCGAGGCGAAAGCTTCAATGTTGAATGGCTTGCTGATCACTTCCATATCAATCTCTTTCAGTTCCGTTCTGACCATGGCCTGTTCTGCATAACCGGTCACAAAGAGAATTTTCAGCGAGGGACGATGCTGTCGTGCAGCATCTGCCAATTGCCTCCCATTCATTCCTCCCGGCAGGCCAACGTCTGAAACAAGCAGATCAATCCGGGCCGAAGACTGAATGTGATGCATGGCTGAACTGCCATTCTCCGCTTCAATGATTTGATATCCGTTTTCAATGAGGATATCGGCCATAACCCGGCGAACTGCGGGTTCGTCTTCCACCAGCAGAATAACAATGCCCGGTTCTGCTTGAATGGCTTGCGCTACCGCTTCGGTCTCCTGCGCAGCGCCCTCATCTCCCAGGAAGCGCGGGAGATATATGGCCACTGTTGTCCCATTGCCTTGCTTGCTGTTGAGCAAGACGTGCCCGCCCGATTGCTGGACAAAGCCATAAATCATGGACAGGCCAAGTCCTGTACCTTGTCCTATCGGTTTTGTTGTAAAGAACGGATCGAAAGCGCGCTCCATCACGGATGCTGACATTCCTTGTCCCGTATCTTTCACAAAAAGCGCCATGTACTCGCCGTTTGGAATACGGCCGTAAAGATTGTCGGCGTGAGGCGAGCGCCAATCCGTGATTATGCTATTGCAGGTTTCGATATGGATGACACCGGATTCCGGCATTGCATCGCGGGCATTGATAATCAGATTCAGAATTGCATTTTCAAGCTGGTTGGAATCGCACAAAGTTGGCCAAAGATCGGGCGCCAAACTGGTTTCTATTTTTATGCCGGGTCCCAATGTGTGGACGAAAATTTCCCGCATTCCCTCGATCAGCTCATTGACGGCCGTAGGCTTTGGCTCAAGCGTTTGCCGGCGCGAAAATGCCAGCAACCGATGAGTTAAAGCAGCGGCGCGATCTACGGATGTGGTTGCGGCCTCAAGATATTGAGTGACTTCCGATGTCCGTCCTTGGCTGATGCGTTTGCTCATCAGCTGAAGGCTGCCGGAAATAATGGCAAGAAGATTGTTGAAATCATGCGCCAATCCGCCGGTCAATTGCCCGACAGCTTCCATTTTCATCGATTGACGCAGCGCTTCCTCCACTTTGGATCGGTCAATCGCTTCAGCCTTCAGCTTTTCATTGGCTTGCGTTAATTCATGGGTTCGCGCAGCGACTGTTTCCAGAAGTTCCAGGCGTAGTTTGGATTCATGTTCGCGCATGTCTTGCGCGACACGTATGCGATCGACAGCTGCTGCAATAAGATTGGCATAGCTTCTTAAAAACAGAGTATCGGATTCTGTAAACTCCCGCGGAACGCGGCTGTCTACTTGGAGCACGCCGAATGGTGGGCGATTGTGCCCGCCGATAATGATGACATTCGCGACAGCCTTGACGTCATGTTCAATCAGAAACGGTGGATATTTGAAGCGCTTTTCTTCAAGAATATTCGGAGAGATCATCGGCTCGCCCGTGCGCAGGCAGTGACCTTCCGAAGTATATTCGTCAGCCATGATTGTGGCGACCCCGACTATATTGGGCTTCCAGCCCACGCCGGCGCGAACGATGAGTGTCTTCTGGTCTTCCTGAAGTTCAACAACCTTGGCGAGATCCGTTGCCAAAACTTCTCGAGCCAGACGACAGGCTTCGGTCAAGATTTCATCGAGATTATCTGATTTCAGCGCGAGTTCACCGAAGCGAACCAGCCCAATTTCCTGCTTGCGTCGATTTGCAGGGGAGGCTTTATTCTCGACCATTGTTGAACTTTTCAAGAAACTGCCGCTCTCTCCCTATTATGTCTTGGGCGCTTCGAGGTTCCATTCTTTGCCACATTTAGGCGTGGCTTTATTTAATCGAAAAGCAAAGCTGACGCTTTGACGTGTATATGGATGGGTTCCCAATGATCAATTGCTTCTCAAAAGCATAAAATTTGAAGCGAGAAAAACTCTCAGGGCCTCGCCTCTAAATTGATCATCTCCTCCATTCGTCCGGAAAGAAATGCGGATATGTTTGTATAGATCTGATCGATACAATCTTCCGGATAGGTATCGTAAAATCCGCCCAGATGAGGCGTGATGATGAGATTTGGTGCATCCCAAAGCAGATCATCTGCAGGTAATGGCTCTTTGTGGACCGTATCGAGAGCTGCGCCGCCGAGATGGCCTGAATGAAGTGCCGCTATCAATGCTTTCTCATCGATAATGCCGCCGCGTGCAATATTGACGATATAAGCTCCCTGCTTCATCGCGCCGATCATATCGGCATTGATCATGTGATGCGTTGTCTCGTCATAGGGCACGAGCAAGACAAGAAAATCCAGATCCGCCACCGATTTTTTGAGATCCTCGCGCGGCGCCCAGGAGGAAAATCCGGGCAGATCGCGCGCTGTGCGCGAAATGCCCACCACATGCATGCCCAGTGCATGAAGGCGCGGTGCAAG
>CANHAW010000200.1 GCA_947458675.1 Beijerinckiaceae bacterium | reverse complement strand
GATGGAAAATCTGCGTCGTCGCACCGAGCGCGAAGTGGCCGATGCCAAACTCTATGGCGTCACATCTTTCGCCCGCGACATGCTCACTTTCGCCGATAATCTGCGCCGTGCAGTCGAGAGCGTGTCAGCCGATGAGCGTGAGGCGGCGAGCCCCGCTTTGAAGGCCTTTGTGGAAGGCATCGAACTCACCGAGCGGGATTTTCTCTCGCGTCTGGCCCGCTTCGGCGTGAAGAAGATCGAACCGCAGGGTCATAAATTCGATCCCAATATGCATGAGGCTTTGTTCGAAGTGCCCGATCCCAATGTTGTCGCCGGCACAGTCGTTCAGGTGGTCGAGGCAGGCTATGCCATTGGGGAGCGCTGCCTGCGCCCCGCCAAAGTCGGCGTCGCACGCGGCGGCCCGAAGGCGGAAGCCGCAAACTAATCGTCAGGCCTTCGTCACGCGCCGCAAGGTCAGATTGAGTCGCCCACCTTGCGGCAGAAGCGTTGAGGTTCCGCCCATGATGCGATCGACGCCGTGAAAGGCGAGGCGCGCGGCGCCTGACAGCATCATCGCATCGCCCGATTGCAGCTTGAACGATTTGGTCGATGATTTGCGTTCAGTTCCGCCAATGCGGAAGAGACATGTGTCGCCCAGCGACAGCGACACGACGGGCGCATCAAAATCCTCTTCATCCCTGTCCTGATGCAGGCCCATGCGGGCCGAGGCATCGTAAAAATTCACGAGACAGGCTTCGGGCGGATGTTTGTAGGGGCTGAGATCCTCCCACGCGCGCATGGCGAGGCGCGGAATGGCCGGCCATGGCGCGCCGGTTTCTGGATGCGTGGATTGATAGCGATAACCGCGTTCGCGATCCGACACCCAGCCGAGCGTCCCGCAATTGGTCATGCGGACAGAAAATTCCTTGCCCGTGCGCGGCATGCGCGGCGTGAAAAGCGGGGCTGCTTTCACAGCTGCGCGCAAATCGTCGATGAGTTCCTGTTGTTCCTCGCGCGACAAATAGCCGGGCGCATAGATCAGGCCGGGAACGATTTCTTGCATGGTCCCGCTCATGTCAGTTCGTCATTGCGAGGAGCGCAGCGACGCGGCAATCCATCGTCCGGTGGCAGAAGATGGATTGCTTCGCTACGCTCGCAATGACGGCCCGGATCACGCGTGATGCAGCACCTTCTTCGAGGCAACCGTCGAATCCGCATTGAGCTTGTAGACGACCGGCACGCCGGTCTCGAGCTCCATGCCCATGATCGATTCCTTGTTGGCCTTCTCCAGCACCATCAAAAGCGCGCGCAGAGAATTGCCATGTGCAACGACGATTGTGCGTTCGCCGCGCAGAACGCAGGGCAGGATTTCCTGGCAATAATAGGGAAGCACGCGGGCAAGCGTGTCCTTCAGCGATTCGCCGCCGGGCGGGGGCGTGTCGAAGGAGCGGCGCCAGATCATCACCTGTTCATCGCCCCATTTTTTCGCAGCTTCTGCCTTGTTGAGGCCCGACAGATCGCCGTAATCGCGCTCGTTGAGCTGAATGTCTTTCACCACCGGCAATTCAAGGCCGAGTTCCTTCAGCACGATGTCGCAAGTGTCTTGCGCGCGTGTGAGGCCTGAGGTGAAGGCCTTGTCGAAGCTGATGCCGAGCTTCTTCAATTCCTGTCCGGCCTTGTTTGCCTCCTCAATGCCTACCGGCGTGAGGTCCGGATTTTTCCAGCCCGTGAAGAGATTCTTCAGGTTCCACTCGCTCTGGCCGTGGCGCACGAGCACGAGAGTGCGGTCCATAATCGCTCCTGTCTTTCGATGATGTGAGGTTAGATGTCTTTCAGGCCGAGCACGTCGGCCATATTGTAATGGCCGGGTTTGCGGCCATGTCCCCAAAGTGCGGCCTTGATGGCGCCGCGCGCGAAAATGGCGCGATCCTCAGCGCGGTGCGCGAGTTCGATACGCTCGCCGGCGCCGGCAAAGATGACCTGATGATCGCCAACCACGGTGCCGCCGCGCAAAGTTGCAAAGCCGATGTCGCCGGGAATGCGGGCGCCCGTATGTCCGTCGCGCGCCCGCACGGAGCGCGCGGCCAGATCGATGGCGCGGCCTTTTGCGGCGGCTTCGCCCAGCAAGAGTGCAGTGCCGGAGGGCGCATCGACTTTCATGCGGTGATGCATTTCGACAATTTCAATGTCGAAGTCTTCGCCGAGCGTCTGCGCAACTTTCTTCACCAGTCCGGCGAGCAGATTCACACCGAGGCTCATATTTCCCGAGCGCACGATTGTCGCGTGGCGCGCGGCAGCATCGATCTTTTCAAGATCGTCGGCTGCAAGGCCGGTGGTGCCGATCACATGAACAATGCGCGCCTGCGCGCACAGGCCGGCATATTGGACGGTGGCTGCAGGCGAGGAAAAATCGATCAATCCGTCAGCCTGTGCAATGGCCTGTAGCGCATCGGCGGTGATCGGCACATTCATCTGGCCGGCGCCTGCCAGAAGGCCGGCATCCTGGCCGAGCGCCAGCGAGCCACCGTGCTCCAGCGCGCCGGACAGAATGGCTCCCGGCGTTTCATGAATGGCCTGCACGAGCATTCGCCCCATGCGTCCGGCGGCGCCGGCAACGACGAGCCGCATCTCGCTCATGAGGATCTCCCTGAATGCCCGTTGATCATGGCCGGTCTATAGCGCCCGACCGGGCGCTTGCAAAGGAAAAGGCGTCATGCGGCTTTTCTGGTCATGGTTGCGTCACAATTGGTGTTTAAACATCAGGTCAAGCCTCCGGGGTCGCTCGGGTCGAAAGATCGTTCTGATCGGAGGGGGCTGACGCCGGGCCGGATGTACGCCCGGCGTTTTCATTTTCAGGCCGCTTTTTGCTCTTTTAAGGGCTGGCGCCTTCGAGAGCCGTGGCCTCAGCAAGCCGCGGCAATCTCCGCGACGATGGCTTGCGCCGCTGCTTTGGGGTCGGGGGCCTGGGTGATCGGGCGTCCCACGACCATATGGTCCGCGCCTGACCTTATGGCGTCGCCCGGTGTCATCACGCGCTTCTGGTCGCCGATGGCGGCGCCTGCGGGCCGGATCCCCGGCGTCACCAGCAGCATGTCGGCCCCGAGCTGCGCACGCATGGGGGCTGCTTCCTCGGCAGAGAGAATGAGCCCGTGCACGCCGGCGGCCTTTGCCTGATCGGCGCGGCGGCTGACGAGATCTTTCACCCCCATGGCATAGCCGGCCTCAGCGAGATCGGCATCGTCATAGGATGTCATGACCGTCACGGCCAAAATCTTCAGCGGCGAGTTTTTGAGCGCCCCGGTGGCGGCTTTCATCGTCTGGGGGAAGGCATGGACGGTCAGAAAAGTCGCGCCAAGTGCAGCGACCTGTTTGGTCGCGCGGGCCACCGTATTGGGAATGTCGTGGAATTTCAGGTCGAGAAAGACTTGCTTGCCGTCTTTGACCAGCTGCTCTGCCAGCGCCAGCCCGCCGCCATAGGTCAGTTCGAGGCCGATCTTGTAGAAGGAGACGGCATCGCCGAGCTGCTCGACCATGGCCTGCGCCTTGGCCGTATCGGCGAGATCGAGGGCGACGATCAGGCGGTCACGCGGGCTGATATGTGCGGGCATGGCAGGAATCCGAAAGGGGTCAGAGGCCCCTGATGCACTGGCGCGAGCCTCCTGTCGAGCCCCCGGATTTCAGCGCCCCCGGCCTTTTCGCAGCCGGATTTCTTCCTCGACCCGCGCGCGCGTCCCGAGCAATTCGCTTTTCATCTTGTTGGTCCCCGCCTTGAGGCGATGGAACAGGATGGTGGCGGCATTCTGCTTGCGCCCATTCGCCTCGCTGGCGGGGCGGTAGACCCAGACGCGGGCCGGCGGCAAATTGAGCCAAATGGGCGGGGAGACGTCGGCGTCGAAAGCAACCGGGCCGCAACCCTTGGGATTGCGCGGAATGGGCGAGACAATGCCATAGGTGAATTGAACGAAACGCCCCTGCGGTCCCATCAGGCCGAAGGAATCGCTCAAAAGGCCGAGCCTTTGTTCGTCGGGCATGTTGAGCAGGGGCAGGCTGGAGACGACGGCAGCCACAGGCCCGGCAATCTTGCCCGCCAGCGTCTCGCTCAGGCGCACGGCATCGCCCTGGATCACTGTGGCGCGGGGGAAGCGGCGCTCCAGCAGGCGGCAGAAGGCGGGGTCGAATTCCACCAAAACGAGCCGCTCGGGGGCTATGCCACGCCGGATCAGCGCCTGCGTCACCGGGCCGGTTCCCGGCCCCAGTTCAATGACAAGCCCTTCCTGCGCCGGATCGACGGATTGCGCCATGGCGCGGGCGAGGAAGCGACCGGATGGGGTCAGGGCGCCGGTGGTCAGAGGATTGTCGAGCCAGGCGCGAATGAAACGCGCTTCGTCAGCAAGCCCGGCTTGCGGGTGTCCTGCGTCATGAGGCCCTCGGCCTCTCGTGCGGCCGTTGATCTCGGCGCGGTGCTGGTTCGGACGCAATGTGTCACCTTGGCTGCATGAAATTACACTCGGCGCAAATGCGCGCCGCGTCAAGAAAGTGTCACACTCGCTCCGCTTAAGTTGATCAGGGCGCGCCGGTGAGGAAATCTTTCATGCGGGCGAAAAATCCAGACGATTCCGGATGCGTCTTGTTGGAGGATTCAGCCTCGAATTCGGCCAGCAATTCACGTTGTTTCTTCGTGAGATTTTGCGGCGTTTCGACATTGGCCTGAATGTAGAGATCGCCGAACTCGCGCGAACGCAGCACCGGCATGCCTTTGCTCTTCAGTTTGAACTGTTTT
>CANHAW010000199.1 GCA_947458675.1 Beijerinckiaceae bacterium | reverse complement strand
GGAGCTTTGATTGGCGGCAGCGCAGGAGCCATCATCTGGCAGTCGAACGGCGGCATGCTTGCCGGCTTGATTGCAGGAGGGCTGGCTGGAGCTTTAGCCCATCGCATGGCTGAGACAGAGAATGCGATTGAATATACAATCGCACTATCGGATGGAACAACGATTGTCCTTGCGCAAATTCAAGGCGAAAACGAGCCCGTTCATGCAGCGGGCTCAGTTGTGATGGTTCAATTCGGCGCCAAGACAAACCGGGTATTGGCTGCAGATCACTTGCCGGCGCGGATTGAGCCGATCCAAAAAGCCTTGGTCACAGGCGTCCAGGCGCCACGCTTTGGCGTGCGCTCCTGCGACAAGGGACTGCTCGGCAGATCGACGCGCGAATCCTGCACGGAACATTGATTGGATCGTTTCCACAAGGATGGCTGGCTAAAATCAAGAAGAAGCCTGATCAAGCTTTGAGAAAAAGATGCCGCTCTCACAGGCGTGAAAATGTTTGCAGGAATTAAACAGCGATGAATGGAATACTCACGCTTAAGCTTGCATATCATAAGCATGCAAATTCAGGTTCTGCTCTAACTAAAGCTCTGCAAATATTGCTTAAACGTGAAAAAAAATTCTGTCCGGAAGAGTATAATTTTATGACCCTCAATTAACTTCCGGGGTAGAAGTTGTGACATGCGCACCTTGTGTAACTTCATGTCTTGAGGGAGATCCGCATCATGCGGGGCCGGCATTCGCATTCGATCGTTGTTCCCTTCATTCACGATACACAAGCAGCGATAGGCATTATTGCAGCCATCGCACTTCCTGTTGTCATTGGATCTGCCGTCCTTGGAACTGAGGCTGGTCTTTGGGCGTTCAAACGCCAGTCCATGCAAGGGGCGGCCGATGCTGCTGCTTTGAGTGCCGTCATATCCAATACAACGGGCGATGCACTGCGCCTTCAGGGAAAATCTGTTGCTGCAGCACAAGGCTTTTCAGATGGCGTCAATGGCGTGAGCGTGACCGTCAACACGCCGCCGCTCTCAGGCACCTATACAGGACGAACCGGAGCCGTCGAGACAATCATCATCCAACCGCAGAAGCCTGCCATTGCGCAGTTTTTCTCCTCTGCAACGATCAACATACGCGCTCGCGCCGTAGCACTGCAAAACCGTGCCGGCGCCTGCTTGCTCGCCCTCAATAATTCTTCGAAAGGCGCGATTACGCTTCAGGGCACATCCGCTGTTTCGCTCTCAGGCTGCGATGCAGTTTCCAATTCTGCCGATAAAGAGGCAATATATGTGGGCGGGGCCTCGCGACTGACGCTCGCAAGCGCGAGCGCAGTTGGCGGAATAACCAATGTAAACAACATCAGCGCACAAAATGGGATATGGAATGGAGCCATTGCTGCTCCCGATCCCTATGCCGACAGAAGCTTTCCAAACTATGCGGGCTGCACACAAGCTTATAAGGGCGGTAATGCGACTTTGCAGCCTGGGGTTTATTGTGGCGGCATTTCCCTGAGCGGCGGTGCAAAAGTCATGCTGCAACCAGGAATCTATTATCTGGACAGGAGCGATCTGAAAGTCGCCGGCAATGCAAGTTTGACCGGTACGGGCGTTACGATCGTTTTCACATCCAGCAAGGGCCAGAATTACGGCTCCGCTTCCATTTCCAGCAATGCTGTTGTGAATCTCTCTGCACCGAGCAGCGGCCCGACAGCAGGTATTGTCCTGTTCGGCGATCGTGGCATGCCAAAAGGCACATCCTTCAAAATCAACGGCGGCGGAACACAGCAATGGACTGGCGCCATCTATCTACCCAAAGCGGAACTGACTTATACAGGCGGCGCAACGGGTGGCTCGGGCTGCACCCAGATCATCGCTGACACAATCAATTTCACCGGCAATTCTAACCTATCGCTGTCATGCGAGGGGACGGGAACAACTCCCATGGGCAATCAAGTCGCGACACTCGTCGAGTAAGCCATGCTACAAAATTCAAAACTTTTACTGCGCGATCAGCGCGGCGTTGCTGCCATCGAATTCGGGATCGTTTCAGCTGCCCTGCTGATACTGTTCATTGCAGTCGTCGATCTGGGTATTGGATTTTACCGAAAAATGCAGGTCCAGTCTGCCGCGCAACGAGCTGCCATCTATGCCAGCATTCGCGGCTTTAATGCGGCTGGAATATCTGGCGTGATCACCGCGTCGCGCGGTGCGCCCTTGGCCAGCCCTGTGCCCCGTCAGTTTTGCGCTTGCCCAACCAGCGCAGGACTGACCGAACTTTCCTGTACGAGCACATGCAGTGCAAGCATCGGCGGCGTTGCATCGACCTTTAAACCCGGAATTTATGTGGGTGCTTCAGCGAGATCGACTTACACGCCGATCCTGCGCTATCCGACACTTTCATCTTCGCTCACTTTTGAATCGACCCAAGTGGTGAGGATCAGATGAACAGGACAGCGCGAATCTGGGCCTCTCAAAATGGCACGACAGCGGTGGAAACGGCACTGGTCGCACCTGTCTTCATCGCCCTGCTTTTCGGGCTACTGGAAGGTGCGATCATGCTCTGGACCCAGCTCGGACTTCAGACCGCAACCGATCGCGCTGCTCGTTGCGCTGCAATTGATACGTCCCGATGCGGCACATCAACTCTTCTGCAAAACTATGCAGCGGGGCAGGCCCTGTCGGCAAAAATTCCTGCAAGCAGTTTCACTCTGACAAGTGAAACATGCGGAGCAGCGGTGTCAGGGCTCGTGAAAGTTCGCTTCGTTGCCACGGAGGTGACACTCTCGGCCCGATCTTGCTTCCCGCGGTGAGGCGATGAGGCTCTGAACTGATTATGCTGCCTCAGGCACGGGTCTCAAACGTCGAGATTGGCGACATTGAGTGCATTTTCCTGAATGAACTCGCGGCGCGGCTCAACCACATCGCCCATCAATTTGACGAAAATATCGTCAGCCTCAACGCTTTCCTTGATGCGCACCTGCAGCAGGGAACGTGCATCGCGATCAAGGGTCGTTTCCCAAAGCTGCTCAGGATTCATTTCTCCGAGGCCTTTGTAGCGCTGCATCTGGCTGATGCCCTTTTGGCCCGCAGCCATGATGGAATCGACCAGCGCGCTGGGGCCTGCGGCCTGCGTCTCATCGCCCTTGCGCACATAGCTCGCAGGCTGGCCAAAAACTTCCTTCAGTGAAGCCGAATGCTCGGAGAGACGACGCGCTTCGGCTGAAGCCAAAAGGCCGGCATCGAGCACCGATGCCTGGCGCACGCCGCGCACCTCACGCGAGAAGACATAGCCACCATTCTCGACCTGCCCGATCCAGCCGCGCTCAGTTTCATCGGACAAGGCATCGAGGCGATGTGCAATATCTGCTGCGAGGCGATCGCTCTCTGCATCGGAAACCAGACCGACCGGCTTCAAGGCGCCTGCAATGGCCGCCTGCTCAACGGCAACGCGATCGTAACGCGAATGCAATTGCGCCAGCACCTGACGAACCATGCGGCACTCGTCCACAATCGCGCGCAGATCCTGCGCGCCGCGCTCTTCGCCGGTGCCAAGACGCAGAACCGCACCCTCAAGACCATTGGTCACGAGATAATCTTCGCGCGCCCGCTCATCTTTCAGATATTGCTCCGACTGACCGCGCTTCACTTTGTAGAGAGGCGGCTGCGCAATGTAGATGTGGCCACGCTCGATCAATGCCGGCATTTGCCGGAAGAAGAATGTCAGAAGCAATGTGCGAATATGAGCGCCATCGACGTCGGCATCCGTCATGATGATGATCTTGTGATACCGCAGCTTGTCCGGATTGAAATCGTCGCGGCCAATGCCCGTGCCAAGCGCGGTGATCAGCGTGCCGATTTCCTGACTTGAAAGCATTTTGTCAAAGCGCGCACGCTCGACATTCAGGATCTTGCCGCGCAGCGGCAGCACTGCCTGATATTCTCGATTGCGCCCCTGCTTGGCCGAACCGCCTGCCGAATCGCCCTCGACAATGAAGAGCTCTGCCTTGGACGGATCGCGTTCCTGACAATCGGCCAGCTTTCCAGGGAGATTTGCGACATCGAGCGCTCCCTTGCGGCGGGTCAGTTCACGGGCTTTGCGGGCAGCCTCGCGCGCCAGCGCAGCTTCAACGACCTTTGTGACGACGATCCGGGCGTCAGCGGGATGCTCTTCAAGCCATTGCTGGAGCATTTCATTGACGAGACTTTCGACAACCGGTCGCACTTCGGATGAGACAAGCTTGTCTTTTGTCTGCGAAGAAAATTTCGGATCAGGCACTTTAACAGAGAGAACGCATGTCAGGCCTTCGCGGCAATCGTCGCCCGAAAGATCGGCCTTCTCTTTCTTGGCAATGCCGGATGATTCGGCATAGCCCGTCACTTGCCTTGTAAGCGCGCCACGCAGGCCTGCGAGATGGGTGCCGCCGTCGCGCTGGGGAATGTTATTGGTGAAAGCCAAAACATTTTCATGATAGCTGTCGTTCCACCACAGGGCGACTTCAACCGTGATGCGATCGCGTTCGCCGCGCATCATGATCGGCGCGGAAATCAAAGGCGCTTTGGCGCGATCGAGATAACGCACAAAGGCTTCAAGCCCGCCTTCATAAAACAGATCTTCCTGGCGCACTTCAGCATGGCGCGCGTCAGTCAGGATGATATGCACGCCGGAATTCAGGAAAGCGAGTTCGCGCAGGCGATGCTCAATCGTCGAATAATCGAATTCGATCATGGTGAAAGTTTGGGGCGAAGGCAGGAAGGTGACTTCCGTGCCGCGCTTGGGAGCGCCATTCTCCATCG
>CANHAW010000198.1 GCA_947458675.1 Beijerinckiaceae bacterium | reverse complement strand
GAGTATTTCTTCAAATTCATCCTCAAGGCCAGCCCAAAACACGTGCCGTTCCGCGGCGGACCTGATGCAACCAATGCGCTGCTGGGCAGCCATATTCCGATGGTCGTGGCATCCCTGTCGGGATTTGCTGCGCAAGTCGCCAATGGCGATCTGCGGGGGCTTGCGATTGCTGCCGAACAGCGCAATCCGGTCATCCCCAATGTGCCGACCTTTGCTGAAGTCGGCTATCCGGGCTTCACCTCGCTCTCATGGGTTGGCTTCTTCGCACCTCCCGGCACGCCCGATGCGACCATCACTGCGCTCAACAAACAGATCGACGAGATTACGCGCGAGAAGGCCATTTCCGACAAGCTGCGTGGCATCGGCTTCGATCCGATTCCCGGCGATGTGCAGGCGGCGCAAACATTCATGGCGAAGGAATTCGCCGAATGGAAAAAGCGCGTCGAAGCGCTCGATCTGAAGGTTGATTGATATGGCTTTCAGCGAAACGATTATCAATCTTGTCAATAACGGCTGGGATGATGGTTATCCCTGCCTGCTCGCCACCGAGGGCGCTGATGGTCCCAACATCAGCCCCAAGGGATCGATGATGGTTTTCGACGATCAGCATCTGGCCTATTGGGAGCGCTCGAAAAAACAGGCGCTCGCCAATCTGTCGAAGGACAAGCGCGTTTGCGTCATGTATGCGAATTTCGCCGCTCAGCGCGCCGGTATTCTCGAATCCGGTTTCCTGCGTTTTTATGGCGTGGCGGAATTGCACGAGAGCGGCCCGATCCACGATGCGATCTTCGCCCGCCTCTCACCACGCGAGGCAACGCATGTCGGCGCCGACACAGGCATTGGCGTGCTGATCAAAATCACCCGCGCAGAAGATGTGCGGGGCAAGCCGATCAAATAATCAAACCCGTCATTGCGAGGAGCAAAGCGACGAAGCAATCCAGAGCGCCCGGCGATTCTGGATTGCTTCGCTTACGCTCGCAATGACGATGAAAAAACCTCAATCCACCGGTACGTAGACTTCGCCCTTCATGATCGGGCGGCAGGTGCGCAGAATGCCGGCTTTCACCACCTGCAAATCCTTGCCCTCGCCAGTTGTCTCAAGCCGCACATCGACCATGCCGGTCGGATGTTCGATCCAGACCGTGCGCGGATTGCCCTCCGGCATGCGCGCGAATTCATAGGCAATCGAGCCCTTCACCGCGCAAGCCGTCGCCACGCAGCAAGCACCCGTTACTGCATGGGCTGCATGCAAAGCATGGGGCGTCAGATAGCGCGAGGTAATGGCGCCCGTGCCGCGCGGCTCAGACAGCAGACCGACTTTCGGAATGACGCTGTCTGTGACATCGCCAAAACCCATCATGCGGCCGGCTTCCAGCCGGATGCTTTCGATCCGCTTGAGCAATTCCTTGTTGCCGTCGATTTCCTTGCGGCCTTCCGTGCCCTCAAGACCAAAATCGCGCGCGCGCATCAAAATCATCGGCATGGCGACGTCAAAGCAGGAGACATCGACGCCCTGGATCTTGTCGACAACATTGCCGGTGGGGATCATCGAACCCGTTTTCGCGCCGACAATATCCATGAAGTTGAGGATCACCGGCGCTGCCGTGCCGGGCACGCCATCAATGGCGGCATCGCCGCGATAATTGACGCGCTTTCCGGGCGTCTGGATAACCGCTTCGATCTTGCTCGACGTATTGACGTCATAAATCACGACAGAGGTCTCGCCGTCCTTGATCGGGACAATGCCCATTTCCAGCGCGAAAGGCGCCACACCCGACAGCATATTGCCGCAAGACGGGCCGGTATCGACCACGGGCTTGGAAATATCGACCTGACAGAAGAGATAATCGACATCGACGCCGGGGCGCTGCGATTTGGAGACAAGCGCCACTTTGCTGGTCAGCGTATCGGCGCCGCCAAGGCCGTCGATCTGACGCAAATCCGGCGAACCCATGACCTTGAGGAGCACACGGTCGCGCTCGGCGCGATCTGCCGGCAAATCCTCGGCCCGGAAATAGGGTCCTTTCGAGGTGCCGCCACGCATGACGAGGGTCGGAAAGGACTGGTGATGGAGCATGATCGCCTCTTCGTCTGTGGCGCGGCCCGGACCCCTCCCCCGGCGCCCTTTGAAAGAGCCGCTCCCGTTGCGCGAAATGGATACACAGCAAGCCATCCGGGTGCAACTCGCCAGACCGTTGCACGCTGTGCATTCCTTGGTCTAAATGATTGAAAGCAAAGCCGGGAGGACACCGGCGGGGAGGATCGATGCGCAGCATAACAATGGACGAGGCTCTTGCCGTCATTCTGAAGACATTCGAACGCGCCGAGGAAATGCAGGCCTATGCGCTGGCAGCCTGCGTTCTCGACAATGGCGGGCGGGTGAAGGCCTTCCTGAAACAGGACGGCGCCTCGATCATGCGGTTTGAAATCGCGCGCGGCAAAGCCTTCGGCGCGCTGGCTCTGCATCGCACCTCGCGCATGGTGCTGGCAAAGTCGCGCGAGAAACCGGCCTTCATGGACACATTGCGCGAGGCCGCCGATGCACCGATCTTTCTTGAAGCAGGCGGCCAGATCATTCGCGATGCCGATGGCTCGGTGATTGGCGCGATTGGCGTAACGGGCGATGTGAATGAAGTCGACGATATTTGCGCCATCGAGGGCATTCGCCGCGCGGGCCTCAGATCGGATGACGATTTCAGCCCCGAGGATCAGAAGCGCCTCAACATCAAGCCAAACCCGCCGCTGAAAGATCCGCGCACATGAATGCAAACCAGAAACGGCAAGCGTTTCGCGCTTTGCTGGCGGGCAAGGAATGCGTGTTTCCTGCCTCGGTCTACGATCCGCTCTCGGCGCGGGCGGCGCAGGAAATTGGCTATGAATGCGTTTTCATGGCTGGCTCCGTCGCCTCGCTGGTGATTTTGGGCGCGCCCGATCTGGTTGTGATCACCCTGTCGGAACTGGCCGAACAAGCGCGCCGCATTGCACGCGCGACATCCCTGCCCTTCTTCCTCGATGCAGATCATGGTTTTGGCAATGCGCTCTCCGTCATGCGCACAGTCGAAGAATTGGAGGCCGCAGGCCTGTCTGGCCTGACGATCGAGGATACGGCGCTCCCTGAAATTTTCGATCAGAAACAATCCGGCCCGCATTCGCTGAGTGAGAGCATCGGCAAAATGAAAGCGGCTTTGGCGGCGCGCACCGATCCGGATTTCGTCATCATCGGACGCTCGGGCGCCATTACAGCCACAGGCCTCGACGATGTGCTGATCCGCGTTGGCGCCTATCAGGATGCCGGTGTCGATGCCATCTTCCTCTCAGGCCTCAAGACGCGCGAAGAGGTCGAGGCCTGTGCGCGTGCCTGCCGTGTGCCGCTGCTGCTGGGGGCTGTTCCCGGTGCGCTGCGTGACAGTGCATGGCTGGCATCGCTGGGCGTTCGCGCTGTCATTACCGGCCATCGCCCCCATTCTGCGGGTGTGCGCGCGACCTATGAAACATTGCGCGATACGCGCGCGGGCACGCTCAAGCCGCAGCCCGATGATGAAACGCCGATGATGGACCGCCTGTCGCGCAAGAAAGAATATAAAAACCTGCGTCAGGCCTATCTCAGCTCGCAAGGTGTGAAATCGTGAAAAATATTACCATCTCCTGTTTCCCCAACGCAAAAGCGCTGCCCTTGTGGATTGCGCGCGACAAGGGTTTCTTTGCCAGCCGCAATCTCGTCGCACATTTGCACGAGACCGAAAGCTCGAAGATCCAGCGCGAAAAGCTGATGTCGGGCGATGTGCAGATTGTGCAATCAGCCGTCGATAATGCCCTGTCGCTGATCGCCGACGGCCATGACGTTTTCATCTTCATGGGCGGCGAAAACGGCATGAACGATTTTATGGTTCAGCCCGAGATCACGGGACTGGCGGATTTGCGCGGGCGCAGCATCGTCGTGGATTCGCCCCATACCGCTTACGCTTTGCTCGTGCGCAAAATGCTGAAGCGCGAAGGGCTCGTCTACGAACAGGATTATCGCTTCAATCCTGTCGGCAATGCGAGCCACAGGCTGGCTGCCATGCTGGCGAGCAAGGATGCAGCGGGCGGTGTGCTCAATCCCCCCTATACGGCGCAGGCCAAACAGGCAGGCCTCAAAAGCCTCGGCCGCCTTGTCGATTATCTTGGCCCCTATCAGGCGGGCGGCGGTTTTGCGCGTCGCAGCTGGGCGCAGGCCCATCCCGATGCGCTCGAAGGATTCATCGCGGCCTATGTCGAGGCCTTGCGCTGGATCGCCAAGCCCGCTCATGCAGAAGAGATCGAGGCCATGCTCGCGTCGCGACTTGAATTGTCGCCCGAGATCGCCAAGGCGACGCGCGCCGATCTGCTGGAGCCCGGTTTCGGCTTCACGCCCGATGCCAAGCTCGACATGCAAGGCATGGAAAGCGTGCTGGAAACGCGCGCTGAAACGGAAGGTGAAGATCCTCACCTCACCGACCGCGCCGCCTATATTGACGAGAGCTATTACAAGCGCGCGCTGGCCACATTTGGAGCTGCATGATGGCGGGCGAAAAACTGCCGCTCACGCTGGATGATTTTCTTGCCCGCGATCAGGTCGCGCTCATCATGTGGGATTTCCAGAAGGGTCTTGCGGGCAAGGCGCTGAATGCGCCCGCCGTGATCGCCGCCGCGCAAAAATTGCTGGCTGCTGCCGATGACGCAAAAGTGCCTGTGATCTGGAGCCGCCATGTCCTGCCGCCGCTTGATCTTGTGTCTGGACCCTTCAAACTCTTTCTCATGAAAAAGCAGAAGGTGGATG
>CANHAW010000197.1 GCA_947458675.1 Beijerinckiaceae bacterium | reverse complement strand
TGTTGACGGCGGGCGGGCGGGTCTATCCCTGGGCCTCGCCGCAGATTGCGGGCCTGGCTTTTGTCTCCATGCTGCTCTGGGCGGGATTTGTCTGGCGCATGCGCAGCGCGCCTGAACCGCTCATTCCACTGGGCATCGTTTCCAACAAGATCGTGCGCTGGGCGATCATCTCCAATGGTTTTGGCTGGAGCGCCATTGTCGGGCTCAATATTTATCTGCCGATCTGGCTGCAGACGGTCTCTGCCATGACGCCCGCGCAATCGGGACTGGCGCTGATGATCGTCATGGTGGCGCTCAACAGCGGCGCTCTGGTGGGCGCGCAACTCGCCTCACGCATCACCCATTACAAGCGCATACCCATTGTCTCGCTTGTCATCTGCATTGCAGCAACACTCTGGCTTGCCTGGCGCAGCGCGGGCATGGGATTTATGGAATTGCAGATCGTGCTTGCGGTCTGGGGCTTTTCATTCGGCCCCGTTGCGCCGGTCACATCTGTGTCCATGCAAAACACCGTGCCGCAGCATCAATTGGGCACGGCGGTGGGCTGCATGGCGTCTGTGCGCGGGCTGATCACGACATTCACGGTCGCCATTTTCGGCGTGATCGTGCTGCATGTTCTGCCCGATGCAACGGGCGATGCAAAAGGCGCTCTGGCGGCGCTCGATCTCGACGCGGCCGCGCAAGCTTTCCGCACGCTCTTCCTGCTCGGCGCGCTATGCCTGACCATATCGCTCGTCACGCTGCTCTTCATGGAAGAGCGGCCGCTCGAAACCAAGCGGCCCGTCTGATCCTCACATATTCGGATAATTCGGCCCGCCACCGCCCTCAGGCGTAGCCCAGACGATATTTTGCGCCGGATCCTTGATGTCGCAGGTTTTGCAATGGACGCAATTTTGCGCATTGATGACAAAACGCGGATCCGTTTTTGCAGCCTCATCGCCATAGACGATTTCATAGACGCCGGCCGGGCAATAGAGCCGCGCCGGCTCGCCATATTTCGGCAGATTGTCGCGCACCGGCACAGCTGCATCCTTGAGTTTCAGATGCACCGGCTGGTCTTCCTCATGATTGGTGGAGGAGAGAAAGACGGAAGACAATTTGTCGAAGGATATTTTGCCATCGGGCTTGGGATAGACGATGGGCTTCACCTCGCTGATCGGCTTCAGCGTCGCATGATCGGGCTTGCCATGTTTCAGCGTGCCGAAAGGCGACCATTTGACCAGCGTGTTGAGCCACATGTCGAGCCCGCCCAGCGCAATGCCGGCAAAAGTGCCAAGCTTCGACCAGAGCGGTTTGACATTGCGCACGCGATAAAGATCGCGCCCGATATCGCTGCGACGCCATTCCGCTTCATAGGATGACAATTCGTCATGCTCGCGGCCCTGCTGGATGGCGACAACCGCATGTTCAGCTGCCAGCATGCCCGACAGAATCGCATTATGCGAACCCTTGATGCGCGGCACATTGACGAAGCCTGCTGCACAGCCCAGCAAAGCGCCGCCGGGGAAACAGAGTTTCGGCACCGATTGCCAACCACCCTCGGTGATCGCGCGCGCGCCATAAGCAATGCGCTTGCCGCCCTCAAAAATCGGCGCGATTGAGGGGTGGGTTTTGAAACGCTGGAATTCGTCGAAGGGCGAGAGCGTCGGATTCTCATAATTGAGATGCACGACAAAACCGACCGACACGAGCCCGTCCTCAAGATGATAGAGGAAAGAACCGCCGCCGGTTTTTGCATCGAGCGGCCAGCCGAAAGAATGCATGACGAGGCCCGGCTTGTGCTGCGCCGGATCGATCTGCCAGAGCTCTTTCAGGCCGATGCCATATTTTTGCGGCTCGCGATCCTTGTCGAGGCGATATTTGGCAATGGCCTGTTTCGACAGAGATCCGCGCGCGCCTTCCGCCAGAAATGTATATTTGCCGCGCAGCTCCATGCCGCGCGTGAAAGCATCCTTCATCTCGCCTTCGCGCGACACGCCCATATCGCCGGTGGCAATGCCGATCACTTCGCCACGCGCACCAAAAAGCAATTCGGCAGCGGCAAAGCCCGGATAGATTTCCACGCCCAAAGCTTCCGCCCGCTGGCTGAGATAGCGCGCCACATTGGCAAGCGAGCCGACATAATTGCCGTGATTGTTCATCAAGGGCGGCATCAAGGCATTGGGCAGGCGAATGCCACCCGAATGGCCCAGCATGTAGAAACGGTCTTCCGTCACTTCGGTCTTGAGCGGGCGGTCGGCATCCGTACGCCATTCGGGGATGAGCCTGTCGAGGCCGATGGGGTCGATCACCGCGCCCGAGAGAATATGGGCGCCGACTTCCGAGCCTTTTTCCACCACGACGACGGTCAGTTCAGGGTCGAGCTGTTTGATGCGGATCGCCGCGGCCAGGCCGGCCGGGCCGGCGCCCACGATCACGACATCGAAATCCATGCCCTCGCGTTCAGGCATGTCGACAGGCTCGGCCATTCCCATTCTCCTCAAGACCGCTTTGGCGTGGCCAGGCGCTTTCCGCCCCGCAGCCGCAAGCTTTCCCCTTGTAGCGGCACAGGCGCGTCGCGCAACCGCGCGGAAAGTGCTAGAGAGGAGACATGTTGTCCGACCCCCCGAACACAGCCTCCCCCCAGGATGGCGCAAGCCAGGCAGAGCTGATTGCCATGCTGCGCTGGCATGTCGATATGGGCGTGGACCTTGCTGTGAGCGATGAGCCACGCAATTATTTTGCCGAAAGCGCGGCCAAAGCGGCCCAAAAGCCGGCCGAGACCCCGCGCGGCGAGCCTGAATTCCCCCGGCCGGCGCGCATTGCCCCCCGGCTTGCCCCCGAACCCGTCCAGCTGCGCGCCCCGCCGGCTGGCCCCTTGACGCTGGCGCCCGATGAGGCCGTCGCCCAGGCCCGCGCGCTGGCCGAAGGCGCTCAAACGCTGGAGGAGATGACGGCTGCCCTGGCTGGCTTTGAGGGTTGCGTGCTCAAACGCAGCGCCAGCCATCTCGTCTTTGCCGAGACCGCGCCCGGCGCACGAATCATCTTTGTCGGCGATGTGCCGGGCGAACAGGACGATCGGGAGGGCCGGGTGCTTTTCGGATCGCCGGGGCTGCTCTTCGATGCCATGCTGAAATCGGTCGGGCTGCAGCGCGAGCATATTGGCATTGTCCATACAGTGCCCTGGCGGCCACCGGGCAATCGCGACGTCCATGCCCATGAGATCGCCGCCTGCCTGCCCTTCCTGCAGCGCTATCTCGCCCTTGTCGCCCCCGCGCTCGTCGTGACTCTGGGCGGTCTGCCCGCGCAGCATTTGCTTGGTGCAAAAGAGCCGCTCATGCGCATTCGCGGAAAATGGTTCGAACTGGCTTTGCCGGGCTCGCAAACCATTCCGGCGCTCGCCATGTTGCATCCCGATTATCTCTTGAAAGCGCCCGCCGCCAAGCGGCATGCATGGAGCGATCTGCGCGCCCTGCGGCGGATGCTGAGTGAGAAAGGCCTCGCCTGAGGCGAGGCTTTTTTGGACGGAGCCTGCGAACATGAAATGGGAAGATTTTCGCCAGTCCGACAATGTTGAGGATCGCCGCGGCGATGGCGGCGGCGGTTTCGGCTTGCCGGGAGGCGGCGGTGGCCTTGGCATCGGCACGATGATCGTGCTCGGCATTCTGGGCTATGCGCTGGGCATCGATCCGCGGCTTTTGATCAGCGGCGCGGAAATGGTGAGCGGCGCGCGCCCCGGCTATGTCGAACAGGCGCCGCGCCAGAGCAAAGCGGTTCCGCCAACCGATCAGATGGGCCGTTTCGTCTCCGCTGTCGTCGCCCAGACCGAAGACGTGTGGAGCGAGATTCTGCCCGCCCAGACCGGCACGAAATATGTGCCCCCGCGTCTGGTCATGTTTGACGGGCAGACACAATCAGCCTGCGGCCGCGCGCAATCGGCCATGGGGCCCTTCTATTGCCCGCTCGACCAGCGCATCTATCTCGACACATCCTTCTTCAACGACATGCGCAAGAGGCTCGGCGGCGGTGGCGAATTTGCCTATGCCTATGTGATTGCCCATGAGGTGGGCCACCATGTCGAAAATCTGCTGGGCGTGCTGCAGCGTGCGCAACGCATCCAGCAGCAGAGCGGCAAGGTCGAAGCCAATCGCATTTCTGTTCGCGTCGAACTGATGGCCGATTGCTTTGCCGGCGTCTGGGCTGCCAATGCAGAACGCAAATGGCGCATTCTTGAAAACGGTGACATTGAACGCGCCATTGCCACCGCACAGGCCATCGGCGACGATCGCCTGCAGCAGAGCGCGCGCGGTTCCATTGTGCCAGATTCCTTCACTCACGGCTCTTCGGCGCAGCGCGTCGAATGGCTGCAACGCGGCCTGAAATCGGGCCGTATCGAATCCTGCAATACTTTTGCGAGCACCAATAATGCCCGGTATTGATGAAAGCCTGCCCTTCATTCCGCTCTCGATTGCCGTGCTGACGGTTTCCGACACGCGCTCGCTCGAACAGGATAAATCCGGCGACACGCTTGTTGCGCGGCTTGAGGGCGCCGGCCACAGGCTCGGCGCGCGCGCCATTGTGCAGGACGATGTCGAAGACATTCGCACAATCGTGCGCGGCTGGATCGCCGACAAAGGCATTGACGTGATCATCACCACGGGCGGCACGGGCTTTACCGGTCGCGACGTGACGCCTGAGGCCGTCGAGCCTTTGTTTGAAAAAACCATGGACGGTTTTTCTGCCGTCTTTCACCGATTGTCCTATGACAAGATCGGCACATCGACGATCCAGTCGCGCGCCACCGGCGGCGTAGCGGGCGCGACCTAT
>CANHAW010000196.1 GCA_947458675.1 Beijerinckiaceae bacterium | reverse complement strand
AGGCTTTCAACCTTGACGGCGAGGGAGAGACGCTCGACTGGATTTCGGAAGGTCTTGTCGATGCTTTTGCCTTTAACGACCACATGCGCGGAATTGTCCTCGGGAAGCCGATCAAAGCCTCGAAAAAACGCGACATGATCGCCCGTTCGGGCTTGGATGAAAGCGAATTTACCGAACTGATCAATCGAACGCTCGCCCGCGAAGCCGAGGTTCCTGCCTCCCTTTCCAAAATTGCAGAGGCCGCACGCAGGAAAGGAATTCCGCTTTTGTCGCATGACGACCGGCACGAGGACGATCTGGACTTTTTCGACACGCTCGGCTGCTCAATTAGTGAATTTCCCACCGAGATCGACGTGGCCGAAAAAGCAGCGCGCCGGGGGAAGGATATTGTTTTTGGCGCTCCGAATGTCATTCGCGGCGGATCGCATACTGGCTGCCCAGCAGCTACAGATATGGTGCAACGCGGATTATGTTCGATTCTGGCATCGGATTATTATTATCCGTCGCTTCTTCATGCGCCCTTCCGCCTCGCTCGTGACAAGAAGATCGAGCTTGAGGAGGCATGGAACCTCGTTTCCAAAAATCCGGCCCGCGCTCTGGGGCTTACTGACCGCGGCACGATCGAGACCGGCAAACGCGCGGACCTTATCCTGGTCGAGCAATGCGACGACGGCCCCAAGCTTATTGCGACGATCGCTTATGGCGACATAGCCTGGATGTCAGATTGGACAATTCTTAAAGCGTGATGTGAAAACTGATTCCATGGCGCTGAAAACCAAGATTTTCATAAAATGAATGCGCGCGTATACGGCGCGCATTGGATGACAGGACAAGCTTATAACATTTTTTTTCGCGCGCCATATTCATGGCAGCCTGCATCATGTCGCGACCAAAACCACGGCCCTGCATATCGGGATCGACCACAATATCTTCGATAATGGCTGATGGCGCGCCGCAATGGCCCAGATTGAACATAACAAGAAGAGCGAATGTTCCAATCACACGTCCATCAATCTCAGCGAGATAGATCTTGTAATCTGGATATTCAAAAAAGCGGCGATAAAGCGCGCGCGCCTCTTCAATGGGAAGGACGTCCCCATTATCGAAATCGGGCTGCGCGTAAAGGCGCAAAACCTCGTTCAAATCCTCTTCATTGGCCTGCCTGATCTTTAACATAAGCGCCTCATTCCGGTCGTCGCATCGTCGCCAAGAAAGAATAACCGCGGTAGAGCGAAACAAATCTGGATTCAAATCCCCGAGCCGCGGCGATTTCTTTGAAAACAGAGTCAAATTCGTGATTGGGCGTGACCGAGAATAACGAAAGCCACGAAAGAAGGGGGCGTGACAAATATGACGGCAGGCCCTCGAATGCGCCGAAATCCGTCACCAGGAGAGTTCCGCCTGGTGGCAGCATGGCAGCTGCGCGTTCAAGCGCTTGTCGCCATTCCGGGATCATCGACAAAGTATAGGAGAAATAAATTCGCTGAAAATGATCCTCAGCTAAATGGGCTTGTGCGTCGAAAGCGGTCGCATCAGCCAGACTGAGCTGGACACGATTTTTTAGACCGGATCGGTCAATGGCATCCTGCGCCTTGCCGAGCATGACATGCGAAACATCGATCCCATAAAAACTGGCACCAGGCCAGCGACGTGCAGCTTTGACAAGATTTCGTCCGGTCCCGCAGCCGATCTCCAAAACATTGGTGCCTGACGGCGGCGCCAATGCCTCGATCAGGGCCTCACGACCAAGCAGGTAATAACGTCGGGTAACATCATAAAGACCGATCTGCCAATGATAGATCCGGTCCATTCTATTGCTGGCATCACTCAAGCGTCACTGTCCTTGAGCTGATAAAGATGGAAAGCCCCATAAATAGCAGACCTATCGCGCGCCTGGAGTATATCGGAGCGGGCATCCTTGCGGCCCCAATGGCGGAGAATATTGTCGCTTACGCGTCCAGGCAGAAGCTTCTCATTGGCTGCAGTCCGGAAGATGACACGCGCTCCCGGCCGCGCCGTGCGTGTGATCTGCGACCAAAGAGCATTCAGATCCTGGTCGTTCATCCAATCCTGCGCGTCAAGGAGCACATAGCAATCGAGGCTCTCAGCCGGCTCGCCGCTTAGATAATGCGTCATCGATATCTGATGAACTTCTACCCTGTCCGCGCAATCTCTGATCTTCTCAAAATTGCCCGGCTCCAGATAGGGAGGAACCGGTGCATTTCTGTCTGCGCCATAAGAACGACCGAAAGCTTGCCAGGCAAAATAATTGTCGGCAAAAGAAAAGTCGCAGGTCAGTTTCTTGACCCGCGCTTCAAGCGCGCCGATCATTCCGTCTGGATGATCCTCGGATAGTTTGCGATATTGCGCGGGTGGAATGCCAAGGCCATAAAGCGAAGCAGGCTGACCCGCAAGAAAACGAATCATTCGCTTTGAAAAAAGCGGCTTCAGATATTTTTCATAGGCCTGTTTCTGCTCTTCCAGATTCTGCGCTTCAAGAATACGGCGCAGGTCCGATCCATGCAGGCGCGATACACCATGCGCCAGTCCGATGAAAAGACCCAAGAGGCCCGAACGATAAAAACCGCGTTCGAAGCTTGAGATTCGACGTCGGCCAAAAAGATCACGCTTTTCCCAATAGGCCTTCGTCGCGGGATCGAGTTTTGGCTTGAGGATTTCGTCATAGATAGCAACATTGCGCGCATCGGCAGCATTGGCAAAAAAACGATGCACGCTCGCATGATCAGGCAGATTTTTCAGAGCGGCCAGTTTCAATCGATTAAGGGCGACATGCGCTGCATTCAGATCGACCGCAATGATTTTCGAGGGATGGGCGCAAAGATAGGAAGCCACATTGCAGCCGCCTGAGGCTATGGCAACGATGCGATCAGTCTTGCGGATGCATAAAGCATCCATGTCGACGACCGGATCCTCCCAGATTTGGGGATAAACCAATCCGCTAAAAAGAAAAGTGAAGAGGCGCTCGAGCATGCCCTCGGCAGAGAATGGCCCACTACGGTGGACAGCTTCCGCCAATGCCGCACGCGATCCATTTGCTTTGACTGGAAGATCCATATAGCTGCCCCCGGCGATCGAAAATGCCGGTAGCAGCATCTCATGACACTTAAATGTCACCCCTGCGGGCTGGGTGGCAGATTCACGTCAGCCGGTGAAGCGGCTTGGGGATTGTGTGGAGCAGCCGCATGAGCTTGTCCCAGTCGATTGTTTCAATGAGATCGGCAAGGCTCCTGCTGCTGACGATTTGCCGTGCCGCCTTTAGATTGCAGCGGTGCAATCTTCGCTCTCGCGCCTCGTCCCAATCGGCGAGCTGCTGCTCGACAATGAGCGGATAGACGGCAATCCGGCACTTGCGATTGCGGGCCCGCAAAGTGAATTCGCCAAGCCGATAATCCAGCACCCGCCCGATCACGCCAGCTTCTTCGCGCGCCTCAAGCGCAGCAACATCGCATGGAGAGAGCCCACGCATGGGGTTCCCTTTCGGAATAATCCAGCGACCCCCGCCACGTGATGTCACAAGGCAGACTTCGATCTCACCATTTTCGGACAGAATGAGCGGCAGAGCACCGATCTGGCGCAATCTTCAGACCTCCAAAAAGACCACGCCATGATGAGGCGTGAGCTCTAGCGTATGAAAAATGATTCGACTAATTTATTAAGGGCGCGAAAATCTGTCACAATCTAGAGAAATCTATGTCTGATGACGCCAACATATCGCCGAAGACCGATCAGGCTGGCATGTCTGCCCATCGGACGGGGCGCGAATTCGAGCTGAAGTTTTCGACGGATTCCGCTGGATTGCGCCGTGTTCTTGCACTTGAGCTTTTCGCTGGCATGCCGCCAAGTCGTGCACAACGGCAAAAGACGACCTATTTCGACACGGAAACGGGACGTCTGCTGCAAAATTCCATCAGCCTTCGGTTGCGACAGATGCCTCGCAATCGCAATGTGATCACATTAAAGGCTCCCCACCCAGATAGGCCTTCGGGCTTTGAGCGCCTCGAATTGGAAATTCCGGTCGGCGACGCGGGCTTCAATGCCAGCATGAGCGATGCCGCGATCCAGGATCAGATCAGGCCCTACACACAAGACGCACCTCTTGTCGCACGATACGGGACTGATGTCCGGCGCCGTATCATCAATATCCAGCATGGCCGCAGCCAGCTCGAAGTCGCGCTTGACTCGGGCTCGTTCATCGTCGGCGATCAAGCCTATCCGCTATATGAAGTTGAAATCGAACTTCGATCGGGCGATCGGGCTGAGGCAATTGAATTTGCAAAAAGTATAGCGCTGCAAGCGAATTTGACACTGGAGACAATCAGCAAGGCGCAACGTTGCGCGCTTTTTGCCGGCCTGTCCGTGCCCGTGCGTCGGCAAACGGGAGGGGAGCTGCAGCCTGATCACTCGCTGGATAGTGTAATCAGCATCATCCTGTCGGAATGCCTGCAGCATTTCATCGATCATATCCACCCGTTCCGCAATGAACGGTCGCCCGCCTCTATTCACCAGATGCGGGTGGGACTTCGCCGCCTGCGTGCTGCGCTCAAAATCTTTGCCAAATCTTTTCCCGAAAGCAGCTTTCGTGACTTTGCCGGCCGGGCCCGTATTCTGGCTTCGGGCCTGGGCGACGCTCGAGAATGCGATGTCTTTTATCATCTGGCATTTGATGAGGCTTTGTCGCACCCCTCGCGACCTGACGACTTCATTCACCTAAAGGAAGGATTGCTGATATTGCGCGACGACGCACGACAGCGCGCAACAGCATTGATCGAGTCGCCAGAAACCCTCACTTT
>CANHAW010000195.1 GCA_947458675.1 Beijerinckiaceae bacterium | reverse complement strand
CATCGCCATAAGTCGCCTGGATCATGCCCTTCGAGTCGATGCCAATACCCTGGAGATAGACACCGCGATATTCACTGGCGGCGGCATAGACGAGCGGCGTTCCAGTCAATGCACCCGTCATCACTGTGGATTGGCCACTGGCAATATAGGTGGCGGAGAGCGCCGCGACTTCAGTATTCGTCATCACGGGGCCGTTCATTTCGACATAACCGCGCGTGATATCCTGCTGCGTGAGCGTCTTCGACGTGATGGCACCGTTCGCATTGGCGATCTGGACCGTAGAGCCCACAACCGGGGTCGTGATGCTGGCCAGCGGGACGCGAACGGTTGTGACCGGATAGGATGCGCTGAGCTGGGAAGATGTATCGGAATCGACATCGGATACCGCGAACTTGACGTAACCGGCCGTAATATCTTCGCTCGTGACCACCTTGGTGCCGACCTCAACGCCGTTGAATTTCACCGTGACGGTCTCACCAACCTTGACCGAGCCTTTTTCGAGCGCAACGCGCACGTCGGCGGGATTTTTCTCCGGCGAAACGATTGCGCCGACCAGCTCGGCCTCAGTATTCACGCGCCCATCCTCAACCGGGAACACCTGAAGCTGATTACCGCTGGAATCGACCACCTTACCGGTCTGATCGACGCCAAAATTACCGGCGCGCGTGAAGACAGTGGTCTTCGCACCCGTTTCCGGATCGACGCTCGCCAAAGTGAAATAGCCACGCCCGGCGATGGCCAGATCGGTCACGCGGTCGGTCGAGGTCATCGCACCCTGCCCCGTGTTTCGATTGATGGCCCCGGTAATGGCGCCCGAGCCGATCGCTGTACGCGGATTGGCCGAGGGATCGTTCGAAAACACGTCGAGGAAGCTGGCCGAAGAACGCTTGAAGCCAACTGTGCTCGCATTGGCGACGTTGTTCGCCGAAACCTGCATATCTTTTTGGGCCACATTGAGCCCGGAGAGGATGACCGACAACATGCTGGCACTCCGCCTTTGAAAAATCCTGCGACTTCGATGCGAAGCCGTTCTGGCCGTGAGTTAGCAATCCCCGTGCCAGCTCCCAAAGGCGTGGAAAACCGTTTTAAATCAGCTATTTAAAAATGTTAAAAAATGCGGCGCAGCGGCCGTCTTTCATATCAGAACCATTTTGAGAGGGACAATGCTCCACCGTGACGCGATCAAGGCCTATCAAGAGGCCGAGCAGGATTTTCTCGTCGAAGGGGCCGATCAGCACAGCCTCGTGCAAATCCTCTATGGGGAATTGCTGAACGCTCTCGACCATACGCATGACGCGCTCGAGCGGCTCGATCTGCAGGCCAAATCGGCCAGCATGACGAAAGCCCTCAGCATCATCCACGTCCTCAATTCGACGCTGGATTTTGAAAAGGGCGGCGAGGTCGCAGCCTCTCTGGCACAGCTCTATGAATGGGCCCGCCGCAAGGTCATCGAGGCCAGCCGCACGAATGTCGCGCCCATCGTGAAGGAAGTCCGGAGGGTGATCGCTGAAATAGCCGACGCCTGGGATGCCATCGGCCGTACGGGCGTGCGTGCTGCCTGACCCCTGTCAGGCTTCCTCGCGCTGAATTTCATATTTGCGCATTTTCTCGATCAAGGTGGTGCGCTGCAGCCCCAACATGCGGGCAGCAGCGCTCACCGATCCATCGACCTCACCAAGCGCGCCCCGAATGAAGGCCATTTCCACCTGCGCCATGTGATCGCGGAAGTTAAATTCCCCGGCATTGCGGAGAAACGCTCCGACATCCTCTGAGCGGGCGAGAAACTCATGGGCGCCAAGCGTTTCCGCGCTCTCGCGCGAAATCGGCGCTATTCCTTCAAGCGAGGCCAGAAGTGCCTGTGTCTCTTCTTGACGTTCGGCGATCTTGCGACGGTGGGTGATCCGCTCGATTTCGTCGGCGCCAATCTCCTGGCCGGGATAAAGAACGCAGGCCCGCTCAAGGACATTTCGCAACTGCCGGATATTGCCGGGCCAATCAGCGCCCTGCAAAGCCGTCACAGCCGCAGGACGTGGCCGCGCCAGATCAGAAAAGCCCTGTGACCGCAGCCGTTTGAGAATAAGCTCAACAAGGCGGGGAATGTCCTCACGGCGCTCATCCAGCCCATCAAGCGTCACGGGGAAGACGTTGATCCGGTAGAAAAGATCCTCGCGAAAATGGCCTTCATCCACGCGCGCCTGCAGATTGCGATGCGTGGCGCAGACCAGACGGATGTCCGCCTTGATCGCTTGCGCCCCACCGACACGCGTGAAACTGCGCTCCTCGAGAACGCGCAACAATTTCACCTGCATGTCGAGCGGCATGTCGCCGATTTCATCCAGGAACAATGTGCCGCCCGCAGCAGATTCCAGCAGGCCGACACGCGTCTTCACAGAGCCGGTAAAGGCGCCCTTCTCGCTGCCGAAAAGCTCGCTCTCGAGCAATTCGCGCGGAATGGCGCCGCAATTGACGGCGACAAAAGCACCAGAGGCCCTGGCAGAAAAAGCATGCACGGCCCGCGCTACAAACTCCTTGCCGCTCCCTGAGGGACCATTGATGAAAACAGTGGTCTGGGTCGAGGCGACGCGCGTGATCAAATCCAGCGCTTCACGCATGGATGGGCTGGGTAGATCAAGATAGCGAAGGACCTCGTCACGCGTCATAGAGAGAAAGCAGTCCAATCCATTCGAGCCTGTCGATTTTTTGACTGAAACGGGATCTCGAACAAGGATTCCACTCCGCCCATGCAGCCTAAAATGCTTTTTAGAGCAATATTTCCGCAGCGGAACACTATTTATTCAGACAATTCCCCAAATTGGGGATTTGTGAAAAATGCCTTGATAGCAATGATTTCCTGCGAAACCGGGCGCATTTAAGGATAAATTTTCCATATCGCTGCGTCACCCTTGGCACGTTGGTTGCGTTCCCCCTTCCCCGAATGGGCGATCAGAGGAGAACGCCGTGAACGCGGTTTTATGTGTCACCGACCAGCTGGCGGACAGCGAAGCGTGGATCACGCATCTGCATAATCGCGGATACGAGACGAACACGACGACTTTTGCCAAATTGGCGTCAGTCTCCGTGAACTGGCAGCAATGCGGCCTGATTGTCTCACAAGCGATTGCCAAGAAACTGGCATCGGATGCCACAGGTTTTCAAAAATGGTGTCGCCAGCTGAAGGCTGAACGAATTGTTGTTGTCGGCGAATATGGCCCCAGCCTGACGATGAAATGCGAATTCAACGGCACCACACTGCAAATCCGCCCCTCGGAAGATAATTGGCGTTTTACCGCAGAAGTGGTCGCGCGCTTTCTCGATGGCGATCAGGGCACGGCAGCGGGCGATCCATCCACCTTTAATCTGCTGCGCCTTGCGCGTCGCGTCGCTGGCAGCGATGTCACCGTCATGCTGGTCGGCCCAACCGGCACCGGCAAAGAAGTGTTGTCGCGTTTCCTGCACAATGCCTCGCCGAGAGCCCGCAACCCGTTCATCGCCGTCAATTGCGCTGCGGTTCCCGACACGATGCTTGAAGCGCTTCTCTTCGGTTATGAGCGCGGTGCCTTCACCGGAGCGCATCATCCCAACAAGGGAATTTTCCGCGCCGCGGATTCCGGCACTTTGCTGCTCGATGAAATTTCGGAAATGGCGCTCCCGCTTCAGGCAAAGCTTCTGCGCGTGCTGCAGGAGAAGGAAGTCACTCCGCTTGGCAGTTCCAAGCCCGTTGCTGTCGATGTCCGCGTGATCGCGACCTCAAACCGATACATGCTCGAAGAGGTAAAGGCAGGACGGTTCCGTGAGGATCTTTACTACCGCCTGAATGTCTTCCCCCTCGTCACAAAGGCATTGGCCGAGCGTTCCGGCGACATTTTGCCAATCGCCGTGACCCTCCTTGCCAAACATGCCGGTGGTTTCGCCAAAATCCCGGAGCTGAGCGAAGACGCAATCGAAAAGCTCGAGAGCCACGAATGGCCCGGCAATGTTCGCGAACTGGAAAATGTCCTGCAGCGCGCATTGGTCATGTCAGGTGGTGGCCGCATCGACAGAGAGCATCTCATGCTTGACATGCACGACATGCTTCAACCTGTCGAAGAACCGACACGCCGCCTGCAGCTGGCCGTATAAGGAATTTGCAAATGACCGCGATCTCCTCAACCGGACTTACCCAGCAGATCCAGGCCGCCGCCCAGCAGAAACTTGCCGGTCAGCCAAAGAATGGGACCGACTTTGGCGATCAGCTGCAGCAGGCACTCTATCAGGTTGCCTCTGCGCAATCGCAATCGAGCCGCACGGCTCAGGCTTTCGAGACCGGCGACGAAACCGACGTGACCAAAGTCATGCTGGCACGCGAACGCGCCTCTCTCGCATTCGAAGCCACTTTGCAAATCCGCAACAAACTACTCAGCGCCTATAAGGATATTGTCTCGATGCCGGTCTGACCGGCAGCATAACAGACAGAACCGGAGCAGAAGACGGTGTCGGAAACAAAAAGCGTCGCCTTCCCAACATCGACAGCATTCGGACCCGTGGGAGCCCAGCTCTTCCGCGGGCTTTCGGCAGGCCAAGAATTCATGCGCCAGCCCGCCATGGTGCGAGCCATGCCGATGATTGTTGTCGCGCTGGTGATCCTGGTTGGTCTTGCTGCAATCCTGACCATGCGCGAACCCGCAATGACGCAGCTTTTCCCCCGCCTTGCCGAAGAGGACAAGGCGCTCGTCATGCAAAACCTAGAAGCCCAGGGCATTAAGGGAAAAATCGATCAAACGACGGGCACAATCCTCGTCCCGCGCAATGATTATCACCGTGCGCGCATTCAGCT
>CANHAW010000194.1 GCA_947458675.1 Beijerinckiaceae bacterium | reverse complement strand
TATGGAAATGATAATTGTGCCCGTAGAATGGGCGCACTTTATTGAGCCATGCCCGATCGCCTTTGGCCTCGCGACAAATGGCTTGCTTGATCGCCGGATTGACGAAAATGCGCTCGACACGACGATCCTGCGCAGCAAGCCTGATCAGTGACATATGTTGCTGCGTCCATTTTGCCGGATCGACCTCAAGCCCGTTCGCACGCACCACATTGGTGGCCGATAATTCTTCCCGTTGCGCGCGCGACAGGCGCTCATCCGGCATGGGTGTGAGCCATATATCGGCATCGAGCCCGATCTGATGCGAGGCGTGACCTGTCAACATCGGCCCGCCGCGCGGTTGCGACAGATCGCCAACCAGCAGGCCGGGCCATATTTTTCGCGCCCGCGCCTCGCGCGCAAGGCTTTCGAGAAAAGCAACCAGTTCGGGATGACCCCAATTGCGATTGCGCGACAGGCGCATCACCTGCCAGGCATCGCCATCGACAGAAAGAGCCTGACCGCCGGCAAGACAGCCGCGCGAATAAAAGCCGATGGTTCGCGCCGCTATATCGGCGGGCGCTGTCTTGCGCCCGAACAGATCTTTCGCCGGAAGATCGGGATCGTTTGGATTGGCAATGGGCGGCAAAGGTTTGGGATTGAGCGTGCCGCGTTCCTGCGCCAAAGCCGGCAGGCTTGAAAGAAGAGCGGCGGCGAGAAGATATTTTTTCACGCGCGCCGTTTGCAGCTGCATCGGTCAGTCCCCGAAAACGACCGTTTTCGATCCATTCAGGATCACGCGATCCTCGAGATGATGGCGCACGGCACGCGCCAGAACGCGCCGCTCAATATCGCGGCCCTTGCGCACAAGATCTTCGGGCAGATCGCGATGGCTGATGCGCTCGACATCCTGCTCGACAATCGGGCCTTCATCGAGGTCGGCTGTGACATAATGCGCCGTCGCGCCAATCAGTTTCACGCCGCGCGCATGCGCCTGCTTATAGGGATTGGCGCCTTTGAAGCCCGGCAGGAATGAATGATGAATATTGATGCAGCGCCCCGAAAGCTTTGCCGACAGGCCTTCAGACAAAATCTGCATATAGCGTGCGAGCACGACAAGATCGGTCTGCGTCTCGCGGATCAATTTCCAGATCTGCGTTTCCTGCTCGAGCTTGGTTTCGCGCGACACCGGCAGATAGTGAAAATCGATGCCGGAGAAATCCAGATGCGCATAAGCCTCGCGCGGATGATTGGCGACAATGGCGGTCAGATCCATCGGCAATTCGCCGATACGCCAGCGGTAGAGAAGATCGGCGAGGCAATGATCGAACTTTGACACAAGAACCATGACGCGTTTCTTCTGCGCGACGGGGCGCAGCGTCCATGTCATCGCAAATTTGGTGGCGAGTTCGGAAAAACCGCCATGGACGTTTTGATAGATGCTGTCTTCGACACCGTTGAAGACGACGCGCATGAAGAATGTATTGGTCTGCGTATCATCATATTGCTGCGCATCGAGAATGTTGCAGCCGTGACCAAAGAGATAGGCCGACACGCCGGCCACAATGCCGGGACGATTGGGGCAAGACAGGGTTAGGATATATTGGTCTGTCGCAGAAGAGGCACTGGGCATGAAACAACTTCGTCTTGAGCGGATGATTCCTGCCCCGCAAGCGAGGCTCTCTTGATGAGCTTGGGTATAGGCCCAGACATGGCCGACCTCAACTCGCCTTGACGCGGCGCCGGAGCAAAACCTAAAATGTTCGAAATTCGCCCAAATGTTCACTATACGAACAAGGATTAGCCATGACTGAAGCTTTTCTCGTCGGTGGCCTGCGCACACCCATCGGCCGCTATGCCGGCGCGCTCTCGGCCGTTCGCCCCGACGATCTGCTTGCCCATGCCATTCGTGAGCTGATGGCGAAATATCCATCCGTGCCCGCGGCCAAGATCGACGAGATCTTTGCTGGCTGCGCCAATCAGGCGGGTGAGGACAATCGCAATGTGGCGCGCATGGCGGGCCTGCTCGCCGGGCTCCCCCTTGAAGTGCCGGGCACAACGATCAACCGCCTTTGCGGTTCGGGCATGGATGCTGTCGGCACGGCAGCGCGTGCCGTGAAATCGGGCGAATGCGAGATCGTCATCGCTGGCGGCGTGGAGAGCATGTCGCGTGCGCCTTTCGTGATGAACAAGGCGACGGAGGCTTTTTCGCGCGCGGCGGAAGTGCATGACACAACCATCGGCTGGCGCTTCATCAACCCGCTGATGAAGGCACAATATGGCGTCGATTCCATGCCGGAGACGGCGGAAAATCTCGCCGAGGACAAGCAGATCTCGCGTGCGGACCAGGATGCTTTCGCCTTCCGCTCGCAAGCCCGCGCCGCGCGCGCCATTGCCGCCGGGCGTTTCGCCAAGGAAATCTCGGCCTATGAGATCAAGGATCGCAAAGGCAATATCACGCGTGTCGAGCGCGACGAGCATCCGCGCGAGACGACGATCGAGAAACTGGCGGCGCTTGGTACGCCATTCCGCAAGGGTGGTTCGGTGACGGCCGGCAACGCATCGGGCGTGAATGACGGCGCGGCCGCCATGATCATTGCCTCGGCTGCGGCCTGCGCAAAATATGGCCTGACACCCATCGCCCGGATCAATGGTCTGGCGACCGCCGGCTGCCCGCCGCGCATCATGGGCTGGGGTCCGGTTCCGGCAACGCAGAAACTCATGGAACGGCTCGGCCTGAAAATCTCCGATTTCGATGTCTGCGAATTCAATGAAGCCTTTGCCGCGCAGGCGCTTGCCTGCACCCGTGCACTCGGCCTGCCTGACGATGCAGAACATGTGAATCCGAATGGCGGCGCAATTGCGCTCGGCCATCCGCTCGGCATGTCAGGCGCGCGCATCGCCCTCACTGCGGCCATTGAGATGAACGAGCGCAAGGCCAAGCGCGCTTTGGCGACCATGTGCATTGGCGTGGGGCAAGGCATTGCGATTTCGCTGGAGGCGGTGCGCTAAAACTGCCTTGCAGCCTGCTGGATGAGGCGCCATTCTGGGCGAAGCAGAGGGTGTGACATGACCAATCTGTTGTCGCCTGATTGGAGCGCAATGCCGACGCCCGAGGATGACGGGGCCGCCGCCCACCTCAGTGGGCTCCCGCTTCCTGCATTTCGCCTTGCCAGTACGGCCGGAGACGAGGTGGATCTCTCCACCCTCCCCGGTCTTTGCGTGATCTACTTGTACCCGATGACGGGCCGCCCGGATCAACAATTGCCTGAGGGTTGGGACATGATCCCCGGCGCACGAGGATGCACGCCACAATCATGCGCTTTTCGCGACCACGCGACCGAGCTGCACAGCCTCGGCGTGACCAAGCTCTATGGCCTTTCGACGCAAGACACTGCATATCAAGCGGAAGCAGCGACGAGATTGCATTTGCCGTTTCCACTGCTTTCTGACGACAAATTGCTCTTCGCGCGAGCGCTCCAGCTCCCCACCTTTGTCGTCGCCGGCATGACGCTTCTGAAGCGGCTGACGATGATTGTCCGGGAGGGGCGGATCATAAAAGTCTTTTATCCGGTTTTTCCACCCGACCGCAGTGCGGCTGATGTGGTGGATTGGCTGCGCATCAATGGTGCACACACGTGAAAATCGCCCTGATCCAGATGAACTCGACCGATGACAAGGCTGCCAATCTCGCGCAGGCCGAAAAGCTCATTGCGCGCGCGGTCGAAGAAGAGCGTCCCGATTGGATCAGCCTGCCGGAGGTCTTTTCATTTCTGGGCGGTGGGCGGGCAGAAAAACAGGCGGCAGCGGAAGTCTTTCCTGACGGCCAAGCCTACAATCTCATGCGCGATCTTGCACGCCGCAATGGCGTGTTCATTCATGCGGGCTCCATGCTTGAGAAAATCGAAGGCGAGGACCGGCTCGGCAATACAACCATTGCCTTCAACCGCAATGGCGAAGAGGTCGCGCGCTATCGCAAGATTCATATGTTCGATGTGACCACGCCCGATGGACAGGAATATCGCGAAAGCGCGGCGATGAAGCCGGGCGAGGATGTTGTCGCCTATGATTGCGAAGGCCTCACCATCGGCTGCGCCATTTGTTACGACATTCGCTTTCCTGCCCTTTTCGATGCGCTCTCGAAACGCGGCGCCGATGTGATCGCTCTGCCTGCTGCCTTCACGCTGCAGACCGGCAAGGACCATTGGGATGTTTTGTGTCGCGCGCGCGCCATCGAGACACAGACCTATTTTGCCGCTGCCGCGCAGACGGGTCTGTTCCGGCAAGGCACAGAAATGCGCGCCACTTATGGTCATTCGCTGATCGCCGACCCCTGGGGCCATGTGGTGGCGAAAGCGTCGGATGGTCCGGGCTATGTGAGCGCGCGCATTGATCGCGAATTGCTGGCGCGCGTGCGCCGGCAAATTCCTGTCGCTCAGCACAAAGTGGCAATCAGCTGATCATATCTTTCAGGCGCAGCAGGGCGATCTTTTCAATCTCGGCCAGAGCGGTTGCAAATTCCTGCTCTTTGTCATGCGCGATACGCTTCTCGAAGGCTGCAAGAATTTCTGCCTTGGTGCGCCCTTTGACGGCCATGATGAACGGAAAACCGAACCGCGCTTTATAGGCATCATTCAATTGCGTGAAGCGCGACCGTTCTTCATCGGTCAACATGTTGAGACCCGCGGAGGATTGCTCTTTGGTAGAATCGGCGGTGAGCCGTCCGGCTGCATGCAATTTGCCGGCGAGATCGGGATGGGCATTGATCAGCGACAGCTGCATGTCGCGCGAGGCCGCGCGCATGATCGCCGTCATCTCGGCATGCAGGCCCTCGGCCGTATCGCTCTGCACTCCAAGGCCGCGATCATAGGCGC
>CANHAW010000193.1 GCA_947458675.1 Beijerinckiaceae bacterium | reverse complement strand
GCGCGAAATCGGCGAAGAGGGTGTGCTCGCTCTTGTTTGCGATTCCACCAATATTGTGCGCGAAGGCCAGAGCCCGTCCGAGGCCGATGTTGCCAAGGGTCTCGAGGAGCTGATCCGCAGCTCCACGGGCCGCGTGGTCGTCACCACATTCGCCTCCAATGTGGCGCGTCTCAAGGCAGTTGCCGATGCAGCTCAGGCCTGCGGGCGAACGATTGTCGTGGTCGGTCGCGCCATGGAGCGTACCGTTCAGGTCGCGCGCGAATGCGGCTATCTGGAAGGTGTGCCGACATTCCTGTCAGCCGAGAGTTTCAATTATCTGGCGCGCGAGCAGATTGTCATTCTGGCCACCGGCAGCCAGGGCGAGCCGCGCGCAGCATTGGCGCGCATCGCGCAGGACGATCATCCGGAAGTCAAACTGACGCCCGGCGACCGCGTGATCTTTTCCTCGCGAACCATTCCCGGCAATGAAAAGGGCGTGGGCGATATTATCAACGGCCTCGTCATGCAGGGCGTGCAGGTGCTCACCGACCGCGACGGCCTTGTCCATGTGTCAGGCCATCCGCGACGCGCTGAAGTCGCCAAAATCTATGAATGGATCAAGCCGCAGATTGCCATCCCCGCCCATGGCGAGCCGATGCATCTGGCCGAACATGCACGCTTCGCACGCGCCCGCAGCGTGCCCCATGTGATCGAGGCGCATAATGGCGATGTCGTTCTGCTCGCCCCCGGCAAGCCCGGCGTGATCGATCAGGTTCAGCATGGTCGCCTCGCCAAGGACGGCAATATTCTTCTCCCCCGTAATGATGATGTGATCCGGGCTCGCAACTCGCTGGCTTTTGCCGGTATTATCTCTGTCGCCATTGCGCTGACCGCGCGCGGCGAAGTGGCCGGCGACCCTGATGTGCTCTTCACCGGCATTCCGATGAAGACACGCGATGGCAAGGACATGGGCGAGATTGTCGACGAGGCGATTTTTGCCACGCTCGACGGATTGCCGCGCGCCAAGCGGGCGGATGCCGATGCGACAGCCCAATCGGTGGAGCGGGCCATTCGCAACACATTGCGTCAGGTCTGGGGCAAAAAGCCGTTGGTTCATGTGCTTGTGGTGGAAGTCTGAGGAAGGGGAATGGGGAAATGATCGGACGGCTCAATCATGTCGCCATTGCGGTGAAGGATCTCGAAAAGTCCGCCTCTCTCTATCGCGACACTTTGGGCGCCAAGGTCTCCGCACCTCAAGCCGAGCCCGCCCATGGCGTGACGGTGGTTTTCATCGAATTGCCCAACACCAAGATCGAGCTGCTGCAGCCCTTGGGCGAGAATTCGCCCATCGCCAAATTCCTCGAGAAGAACCCCGATGGCGGCATGCATCATGTCTGCTACGAGGTGGAGGATATTATCGCCGCCCGCGATCGTCTCAAGGCGACGGGCGCGCGCGTGCTGGGCGACGGCGAGCCCAAGATCGGCGCCCACGGCAAGCCGGTGCTCTTCCTGCATCCGAAAGATTTTAACGGCACGCTGGTCGAGCTCGAACAGGTGTGAGCCGCCGGCGGGGCGATTTCAAAAAATGGTGGTGAGCCCGGATGGATTCGAACCATCGACCATTCGATTAAAAGTCGAATGCTCTACCACTGAGCTACGGGCCCGAACGCTGGATCGGCTGGGCCGGTTCCGCGTGAGAGACGTTCACCTAAACGCCTGAGCCTCAAGGGTCAAGCGTTCAGGTGGCCCATTCGATATAGGCATAGAGGCCGGCAAAGAGGATGGCCGAGACAATTGTTGTGACAACGGCCTTCATCGCCAGTTTGGGCGCCACGGGGGCGCCCGGGTCGGTGCCTTGCAAATATTCCCCCGATTCGTGCTGAGAGCGCACGCCAAAGGGCAAAATGGCAAAAAGCACGATCCACCACATGGTGAAATAGACAGCGATCGCCATGGGCGTCGTCATGCGAGGCGGCTCCTGAAATCAGCAACGAACCCGCGTTTAGCACAGGCAGGGCGGCTTGTAAGGCGGCCCTATGGCCGCAGGGCGACCTTTTCACGCAGCTGTGCGCAACCTTCCAGCGCCTCTTTGAGCGCCCGAATGACGGATTCTTCCGAAAAAGGTTTTTCGAGCCAGGGCGCAGCCTGCAGCTCCTCATGCCGGGCCATGCTTTTCGGATAGCCCGACAAAACAATAAAAGGGATGCCGAGCTCCCTCAGCCGCTGGGCGGTGAGGGCGGAATTGCCATCGGCAATGTTGAAATCCAGCAGGGCCGCGTCGGGGCGCTCGCCCTCCAGCCATTCCAGCGACTCGCGGTTCGTCCGGAACGGGCCAGCGACGCTCCAGCCCTGGTCCTCGATGATCGTCTTGATCAGGGTGGCGATCATGGTCTCGTCTTCGAGCACCATGACGCGGCGGGTCTCTGCAAGGCTGGCGCGGGCCATGGGCTCCTCGAGCTGGGCTATCGTCGTCTACGGCAGTGACTTTGCAGCACAGGTTCAGGCGGAATTTGGACCTAATGCACAGCGTCGCAGAGGGCCGCCACGGGGACGATGGCGATCAGCCGGCCGCTGTCGTCAGTGACCTCGAAACGGTCGTAGGACATTTCCATGGATCTGGCCGCATCCGTTGCCGCCAGCCGGATGATGGCCATGACGGCTTCGAGATTGGGCAATTCCATCCCGTCTATATCGGGGCGTAATTCCGAACCCATTCGCAAATGCATGTGGAAATGCGCCATGAAACCTGCCGCCCCGCTCGCCGGTTCCCAGCCCCGGATGCGCATGAGAAGGCCTGATTCCCTCAATGGCTGCAATTCTATGGGCTTCAGTTACGCCCGTTACTCACATGCCGAGCTTGCGTTTTCTCGTCAGCTTGGCGCTCAGGCCCGCCGGATCTTCGGCAGGAAAATGGTGAGGAGCCCGATGAGCGGCAGAAAGGAGCAGAGCTTGTAGACAAAGCCGATGCTCGTCAGATCGGCAATCTCTCCAAGCACAGCCGCGCCAATGCCGCCAAAACCGAAGGAGAGGCCGTAAAGCAGGCCCGAGACCAGGCCGACACGTCCGGGCACCAGTTCCTGACCGAGAACGACAATGGCCGAAAAGGCAGAGGCCAGGATCAGGCCGATGGCAATGACGAGAACCAAGGTGATCTCGAGCGAGGCATAGGGCAAAGCGGCGGTGAAGGGAAAAACACCGACGATTGAAATCCAGATAACGATCTTGCGGCCGAAACGGTCGCCGAGCGGGCCGCCCGCAAATGTGCCGACAGCCACCGCACCGAGAAAGGCAAAGAGATACATCTGCGCCGTGGCCACGCTCACTTGGAACGTCTCCATCAGATAGAATTGCAGATAGCTCGACATGCCCGCCATGTAGAAGTTTTTCGAAAACAGCAACAGCGTCAGGATGGCAAGCGAAAGGCCGACGCGCAGGCGTGTGAGATTGTGCTGCAGCGGTTTTGTCGATGCACCCATGCGCGCCTTGCGGTGATCGGCGTACCATTTTGAAATGGCGGCCAGGATCGCCATATTCGCCAGCGCCACGCCGGCAAACCAGCCAAGACTGGCTTGGCCCGCGCCCAGAATGATGAGCGCCGCCATCAATGGCCCCAGCGCCTGACCGGCATTGCCGCCGACCTGAAACAAGGATTGCGCAAAACCATATTTGCCGCCCGAGGCCGAGCGCGCGATGCGCGCCGCTTCGGGGTGGAAGATGGCCGAGCCGACACCGATCAGGGCAGCGGCAGCAAGAATGACCTCAAAACTCGAGGCCAGAGAAATCAGGATGAGCCCGGCGCATGTGAAAGCCATGCTCGTCACCACCGAGCGCGGGGCAGGATATTTATCCGTCAGCGCGCCGACCGCCGGTTGCAGAACCGAGGCGGTCATCTGGAAACAGAAGGTGATCAGGCCGATCTGGCCGAAATCGAGATTGTAGGATTGTTTCAGCAGCGGATAGACGGCCGGCAGGAGCGCCTGCATCATGTCGTTCAGCAGATGGGCGAAAGCCGCGCCGAAGAGAATGCCATAAGCGGGCCCCGTCGGGTTTGCGGCGGCGGCCGGCTTTTCCGGGGTCGTTTGGGCGCTCAGACTCATGGATCTTCTTCCTTCCCTCGTCTTGTAGGGCAGGGGCAGCGCACAATAAAGGGCCGGCTGCGCCACCTTTATGGCTTGCGCAGACGGCCCATTTTCCTATTGTCCCCGAATGAGCGAAAAGCTGGGGCCAGAAAAAGAAGAAAAACGCGACCTGTCTCGCATTTTCGCCGCGCCTTCGCGCTGGTTCGATCGGCTGTCGCCCAATGCGCGCGGCGCGCTGCTGGTCTCATGCGGCTCGATAATGCTGGTCGTCATGGGCGTGGTCACCAAATATCTGGGCTCGCGTCTGCCGGCTTTTGAATTGCAGTTTTTCCGATCCCTGATCGGCTTTCTGTTTCTTCTCCCGCTCTTCATCCGCGATCCGCTGGAGCCCTTCCGCACCAAAAGACCGGGCACGCATTTGCTGCGCGGCATGCTCGGATCGGCGGGCAATTTCTGTTTCTTCTGGACCATCACGAGCATGTTGCTCGCCGATTCCATGGCGCTGCAATTTTCGCGTCCGCTCTGGACCATTCCGCTTGCCATTCTGCTTTTGGGAGAAGCCGTCGGTGCGCGTCGGCTTGCGGTTTCCCTTGTCGGCTTTGCCGGCGTGTGGATGTATGCGCGCCCTTTCACCGAGGGCTTTGATCCCAATGCCTTGATCGGCGCTGCCGGCGGCCTGTTTGCTGCGCTTGTCATCATCACGGTCAAGCGTCTGTCGAGCACTGAGCCGACGCGTGTGATCATGTTCTATTATGCTTTCTACAATGTCGTCTTTGCGGCTTTGCCGGCCTGGTATGT
>CANHAW010000192.1 GCA_947458675.1 Beijerinckiaceae bacterium | reverse complement strand
AAGGCAACCACGGAGAAATGAACCATGCCGGAATTGGCAGCGGATGAGAAAACGTAAAAGGCAAAGAGCAGCAGAATGCGCGGTGAAGAGATGAGCTTGCGCCAGGAATCGGGCGTGCGCTCTTTCGTTTTGCCTTGGCCCGCGAGCAGGCCGCCCATGAAAAGCATGGCCACAGCCAGTGCCATGCCGATGGCGCCGGTTGCAATCAAGCCGGTCCGCCAGTCCGTCAAAGCAGCGAGAGCGACAATGATGGGGGGTGCTGCGAGAAAGCCGATATTGCCCGCCAGAGTATGAGCCGAGAGCGCGCGCCCTAAACGGCCGGATCCAATGCGTGCGTTGAGGATGGAATAATCGGCAGGGTGAAATACGCTCGATCCCACCCCAGCCAGCAGCATGAGCGCAATCAATTGCCAATATTCGTTTGCCACGCCGGCAAGCGCCATGCAGAGCGCGTTGAGAAACAGGCCGCCGGCCAGAACGAAGTGTCCGCCGATGCGATTGACGAGAAATCCCATCGGCGTTTGCAGCAGCCCTGTCGTGACGGCATAGGCCGTGATGGTCAGGCCGAGTTCGACATAAGAAACACCAAAATCCTGTCTCAGCTGCGGAAACAGGGGAGGCAGAGCGAGCATGTAAAAATGGCTGAGCAAATGCCCAAAGCTGACAAGGCCGATGACCGGCATTTCATGTTTCGCTACGGCTGTTTGCGTTGACATTTTTTTCTCCTCGCTCTTTCTTCCGCTTCACTCAGAGAGCGTCGAAGATTTCGACCATTTTCTTGCGCATGGCGGCATCGGGCAGTCGGCCCATGCCGGCCTTGAGATTGTCGGTCATATATTGCGGCTTGTCTGTGCCGGGAATGACCGCATTGATCGCAGGATGTCCGAGCAGCCATTTCAGCGCAAATTGCGCCCAGCTCGTGCAATCGATTTCCTTCGCCATCTCCGGCAATGGCTTGCCTGCGACTTTCTGAAAGAAGCGACCGCGGCCGAAGGGGAGATTGGTGAGAATGGCGCAGCCTGAATCGGCGGCTGCAGGAATGAGCCGCTCTTCCGAATTGCGATCGACCATTGAATAGTCGATCTGGAAGAAATCCGGCTTTTCCTTGCGCAGGCAGGCTTCCACCGCATCATAATCACGATCGAAAGACGATGTGATGCCGATATATTTGCAAATTCCCTGCGTCTTCCAATCGCGCAATTGCGCCAAAGATTGATTGGGATCGCGCACATTGTGCATTTGCATCAATTCAACGCTTTTGGTCTGCAGCTTTTTGAATGAGGCCTGCATCTCGGCCTGGGTTGCCTCGCGATCGGCAACGCGCACTTTTGTCGCCAGGAAAATTTTGTCGCGCAGGCCGATGTCGCGAATAATCTCGCCAAGCCGCTCTTCAGCCTTGCCATAGGAAGGTGCGGTATCGATCAATCGTCCGCCGCCTGCAACAAGCGTTTTGATCACCTCGCCACGCTCAGCCGATTTTGCAGGATCGTTTTCGAAATCGAAAATAATAGCTGTGCCAATACCGACGCAGGGAAACAATTCGCCGCTGGAGGGAATTTTGCGCGCCAAAATTCCTGCTTGCGCAAAAGCCGGCCAGCTCGCGCTTGCTGCAGCACCGGCGGTCAGCGCCATCATGTCGCGACGCGAAATATTTGCGAATGGATTGTTCATTCCCTTCCTCTCCCTTGCGTTGCGCCTTGTGTGGACGCGAGATGTTTTTCCTGCGCGCGTCCGATTCCGAACGCGAGAATAGCCCATCCGATCATCACCGGTATGGCGACGACTGCAACCCCCAGTGCGGAGCCGGCTGCCGCAGCCAAGCCTACAAAAGCCCAGCTCCATGCGACGTCGCCGCCTCTGAAGACCACAGTATCGATCAGGTTCTTGGCCTTGTATTTTTCATCCCGCTCCACCGAGGTGAAGAATAATTCGCGCGCCGGGTTGGAAAATGCGAAATTGGCGGTGCGCTGCAAAGCTTGGAAAATGACGATTGTCATCAATCCCGGCACCACGACAAGGGCAGCAAATCCGCAGGCAAAGATGATCGGCAAGACGGCGGCCGCCGGGCCGGTTCCCAATTTGCGGATCACAGCACCCGTGACCAGAAATTGCAGGACCAAAGTCAGAAGACTTGCTGTCAGATCCATGGTGGCGAAAATGCGTGTGCGGACAGCCGGGTCTGGCGAGGCAGCGCGCACAACATCCTGCTGGATGAAATAGAGGAATGTGCCGGCAAGCGACAGAAGAGCGACCCAAAGTGCGATGGAGGTCAGATAGCGCGATCCGGCAATCAGTTTAAAACCATCGAGCAGGCCGCCGCCGATTTTTTCTTCGACGGATCGGGCTTTTTCCGCTTCTTGCGTCTGCGCTTCGCGTTCCAGCCGACGCGCGAATTGAACGGATAATTCAAGCAGGACGGCTGCCACGATCAGCAGATTGGCAGTGCCGATCAGGCCAACGAAACTCACTGTCACCGTCGAACCCAGCAAAGTTCCGGCCGTGCCGCCCGCAGCAATCAGGCCGAAGAGCCTTTTGCCCTGCTCGGTCCGGAAAAGATCTGCAATGAAGGACCAGAAGACCGAGACAGCAAAAAGATTGAAGACGCTGACCCAGACGAAGAAGATGCGCGCCGTCCAGGTGGTTTCAATCCCGAACGTCAGCAGAATCCAGAAAACCCCGATATTGGCGATGAAGAAGCGGTAGATGACCGGAATGAATTTTTCGCGCGGCAGTCGCGCAATCGCCCCGGCATAAAGTGGGGAGACCGCCAGCATGACGAAAAAGGTCGCCGTAAAGAGAAATTGCAGCGTGTCGCGCCCGGCTGCAATGCCCATCTCATCACGCAGCGGACGAAGGATGAGATAAGAGGCCAGAAGGCAGAAGAAATAGAGAAAGGACCAGAGGACGGCCCGTTTTTCTTCGGGGCGGATATCCGCCAGGAAACGGGCGAGGCCCTGGGTCATTTTCTGGTCTCCCTGCATCCGGCTCTTTTATTGCCTTTGGTCTCGACATCCGGACGAATTAGATTGTAGTCGGCTTCTGCGTCACGGGGAACCGGGCGCGCTCAAGAAAACGGAATTCGGATATGGGCAAGGCAGTGGTTGGCATTATCGGCGGGTCTGGCATTTACGATCTGCCGGGTCTGGAGGATCTGCGCGATGAGCCGGTCTCGACACCCTGGGGCGAGCCCTCCGATGTTTTGAGGCGTGGGCGGATTGGGCGGACAGAGGTGGTTTTTCTGCCCCGCCACGGGCGCGGACACAGGCTTTCGCCCTCCGGCATCAATTATCGCGCCAATATAGATGCGATGAAGCGAGCCGGCGTCACGGATATTGTTTCAGTCTCCGCCTGCGGTTCGTTTCGCGAGGATCTGCCGCCCGGAACATTCGTTCTCGTCGACCAGTTTATTGACCGTACGAATGGGCGCACCTCCTCCTTTTTCGGCAATGGCTGTGTGGCGCATGTGTCCATGGCCCATCCTGTCGCGCCGAAATTGCAGGACCGCATCATGGCCGCCGCGCAGGCGGAGGAGATCGCCTGTCGGCGGGGCGGCACTTATGTCTGCATGGAGGGGCCGCAATTTTCATCGCTCGCGGAATCTCTCGCCTATCGAGCCATGGGCTGCGATGTGATCGGCATGACCGCCATGCCGGAAGCCAAACTCGCCCGCGAAGCTGAAATATCCTATGCCACCATTGCCATGGTGACCGATTTCGACTGCTGGCATCCAGACCATGATGCCGTCGATGTCGCCAGCGTCATCAAGATTGTGCATGAAAATGCCAGCAAGGCGGCACGTCTTCTGGCGCGTCTTCTGGGCGATTTCCCGGCAGAACATGAGCCATGCCCGATCGGCTCGGACCGTGCGCTCGAGACAGCGATCATGACTGCACCTTCGGTGCGTGATCCCGAGCTGATGAAAAAACTGGAAGCGATCATGGGGCGGCTCAATGCGCGCTGAGGGACAGATGATGAGCATCGAACAGGATTTGCGCCAGGCCATCCGTACCATTCCGGATTATCCCAAGCCCGGTATCATGTTTCGCGATATTTCAACTCTGCTCGGCGATCCGCGCGCTTTTCGCCGCGCCATTGATGAATTGGTGCAGCCCTGGGCCGGCACGAAAATCGACAAGGTCGCTGGCATTGAGGCGCGTGGTTTCATCCTCGGCGGTGCAGTTGCGCATCAATTATCGGCAGGTTTTGTGCCGATCCGCAAAAAAGGAAAATTGCCGTACAAGACCATGCGCATGGCCTATTCGCTGGAATATGGCGTCGATGAAATGGAAATACATATCGATGCCATTGCAAAGGGCGAGCGCATTATCCTTGTCGACGATCTGATCGCCACCGGCGGCACTGCAGAAGCGGCGGTAAAGCTGCTTCAAAACATGGGCGCAGATATTGTTGCGGCCTGCTTTGTCATAGATCTGCCGGAGCTTGGCGGCGCAAAAAAGATCGAATCTTTGGGTGTGCCAGTGCGCACGCTTGTGTCTTTTGGGGGGCATTGAGTAGCGTGGATCGTGGGCCAACCCGGGTGACAGCTAGTATTTATGGATTTTTCTCTCTTCTAACACTAGGTACCACCTTGATAAGCGTCATTATAAACAATTTAGGAATCGGATTAATCCGGCTTATTAAGCATAATAATTACAATCAGGAATTACGATATTGAGCGGACACTCAAGTTGCAATTCTTGATCGTTGATATAAGAGGCGAGCTCTTCCGAAGCGGATGCCGTTTTCACCATCAAGGCCAAGTACAGATCCTGGCGTTTCATCAACCCAGTAGGTCTCGCATGTTTTTATCAGCAGTAAGATTTCCGATACGCTGTCTGACACAACGATATCTGGAGTGAGTT